>NZ_LFKW01000021.1:0-8094 GCF_001040865.1 Cellulomonas sp. A375-1
GCCGGCGGCAGGAGCGCGCGGGCCTGCGCGGCGGCGTCGGCGGCGGCCACGAGATCGCCCGCCTCGAGGGCCGCGCGCGCCACGCCGACGAGCCCGCGGGCCTCATCGGAGTCGACCGACAGATCGTCGGCGGGCAGCCGGTAGCCACCCGGCACGGACTGCACCGGCAGGCCGAGCCGACGCACGCGTGAGACGAGCGCCTGCACGGCGCCCTGCTCGTCGTCGGGCGGCGCACCGTCCCAGACGGCCTCGACGAGCGCGCCGACGGACACCGCACGCCCGCGCGCCGCGACGAGCTCACGCACCACGGCGGCGAGCCGCTCGCCGCGGACGGGCCGGCCGTCGAGCGCGAGCGGTCCGAGGGTGGTCACGTGCACGTGACCAGCATCCCTCACGTGCCCGTGGGGGCGGGAAAGGTTCTGGCGCGCGGGGTGTTGTGCCGGGGGAGCGACGCGAGACACGGGTCGCCCAGCAACGGGAGGAAGCACATGTCTGTCGTCGTCACCGGGGCCAGCGGCCACCTGGGCCGTCTCGTCGTCGAGGGTCTGCTCGAAGCGGGGGTCGCGCCCGGCGAGATCGTCGCGGGCGGGCGCCGGACCGAGCGCCTCGCGGACCTGGCCGAGCGCGGCGTGCGCGTGGCGGTGGTCGACTACGACCGCCCCGAGACGCTGCCCGAGGCCTTCGGGGGTGCCGACACGCTCGTGCTCGTCTCCGGCTCCGAGGTCGGCAAGCGCATCCCTCAGCACACCGCGGCGATCGAGGCCGCGCGGGCGGCCGGCGTCCGCCGCATCGTCTACACGAGCGCGCCGCACGCCGACACCACGACGCTCGTCGTCGCACCCGAGCACAAGGCGACCGAGGAGCTGCTGGCGGCCTCCGGCCTGGTCGTGACGGTGCTGCGCAACAACTGGTACACCGAGAACTACGTCCCGGCGCTGCAGCAGGCGGCCGCGACGGGCGAGATCGTCTCGTCGACCGGGGACGGGCGCGTGGCCTCCGCGAGCCGCGCGGACTTCGCCGCGGGCGTGGTGGCGGTCGTCACGGGCGAGGGGCACGACGGTCGGACCTACGAGGTCTCGGGCGACTACGCGTGGACGCACGACGAGCTCGCGGCCGCGGCGGCGCAGGTGCTCGGCCGTCCGGTCGTGCACCGGCGGGTGACGCCCGACGAGCAGCGCGCGGGCCTGCTGGCGGCCGGTCTCGACGAGGGCACCGTCGGGTTCGTCGTGGCGCTCGACCAGGACATCGCCGCGGGTGGCCTCGCGGACGCGACCGACACGCTGCGCACCCTCATCGGCCGCCCGACGACGCCGCTCCTCGACGGCCTGCGCGCGGCGTGGGCGGACGCCTCCGCGAGCTGAGACGCCGCCCGGCGGCCCACGGACCGGACACTTCGGGACTCCATCGGACATATCGCCTGTGGACGACTCTGGGGACGAGACGGTCCCCGATGTGGACGACCTGTGGGCCGCCTGTGGGTCGAACCACAGCGATGTCGTTACGCCCGCGCAAACCCGCAGGCCAGAGGCTCTGTCAGGGGTCGTCGGTACTGTGGACGAGTCATGCACGGGGTGAAAAACGACACGGATGTAACACAACACCTAGTGGTTGGTTGCGGTGTCAGACACTAGGTGTAGTGTCTTCTCTACGCGATCGACCGAGGCGTCGAGCGGTCGCCGGCGGCTCCACGAGGGCCTCCGGGAACGCTCGGTCAGGGCGACCTCCGAGGGTCGGGAAGAGCGCGGACGAGCATCAGAACCACTGAGTTTCTTTGAGTCTCCGGGGAGAGGCACCATGACGATCACGGTCTACAGCAAGCCGGCCTGCGTGCAGTGCAACGCGACCTACCGTGCTCTCGACAAGCTCGGTGCCGAGTACACGGTCGTGGACATCAGCGAGGACGCGGACGCCCGCGACTACGTCATGTCGCTCGGCCACCTGCAGGCCCCGGTCGTCATCGTCGACGGGGTCGACGGGGACCACTGGTCGGGCTACCGCCCGGACCGCATCAAGGCGCTCGAGCAGCGCCTGCAGGCTGTCACCGTCGCCTGAAGCGCCGCCTTCGACGGCGGTCACACCGGCCCACGGAGGCCGGCGGAAGCCAGCGCTCGAATCGCTGAGGAGGCATCGATGAGCTCGCTCGTCTACTTCTCCTCGGCCTCGAACAACACCCACCGCTTCATCGAGAAGCTGGGCCAGCCGGCCCAGCGGATCCCCCTGCGCCCGACCGAGGCGTTCTTGCACGTCACAGAGCCGTACGTGCTCGTCGTGCCGACGTACGGGGGCGGGAACGAGGGCGGCGCGGTACCGCGGCAGGTCGTGAAGTTCCTCAACGACACGGCCAACCGCTCACTGCTCCGCGGCGTCATCGCCGCGGGCAACACCAACTTCGGCGAGGCGTACTGCATCGCGGGGGAGATCATCGCGGCCAAGTGCCGCGTCCCCTACCTGTACGGCTTCGAGCTCATGGGAACGAACGAGGACGTGCAGCGCGTCCGCGACGGATTGGAACGGTTTTGGCAGCGACAGTCACTGATCAGCGCGTAGAGGCGTCGGGCCTGGACTACCACGCCCTCAACGCGATGCTGAACCTGTACAGCGCGGACGGGAAGATCCAGTTCGACAAGGACCGCGAGGCGGCCCGCGCGTACTTCCTGCAGCACGTGAACCAGAACACGGTGTTCTTCCACGACCTGGACGAGAAGCTCGACTACCTCGTCGAGAACAAGTACTACGACCCGGCGGTGCTCGCGCAGTACGACCGCGCGTTCATCAAGACGCTGTTCCAGTACGCGTACTCGAAGAAGTTCCGCTTCCAGACCTTCCTCGGGGCGTTCAAGTACTACACGTCGTACACGCTCAAGACGTTCGACGGGAAGCGCTACCTCGAGCGCTTCGAGGACCGCGTGTGCATGGTGGCGCTCTCGCTCGCCGCGGGCGACCAGGACTACGCGATCTCCCTGGTCGACGAGATCGTCTCGGGCCGGTTCCAGCCGGCGACGCCGACGTTCCTCAACCTCGGCAAGGCGCAGCGCGGCGAGCCCGTCTCCTGCTTCCTGCTGCGCATCGAGGACAACATGGAGTCCATCGCGCGCGGCATCAACTCCGCGCTGCAGCTCTCCAAGCGCGGCGGCGGCGTGGCCCTGCTGCTCTCGAACGTCCGTGAGCACGGCGCGCCCATCAAGCACATCGAGAACCAGAGCTCCGGCGTCATCCCCGTGATGAAGCTGCTCGAGGACTCGTTCTCGTACGCCAACCAGCTCGGCGCGCGTCAAGGTGCTGGCGCGGTGTACCTGCACGCGCACCACCCGGACATCTACCGGTTCCTCGACACCAAGCGCGAGAACGCCGACGAGAAGATCCGCATCAAGACGCTGTCGCTCGGCGTCGTGATCCCGGACATCACGTTCGACCTCGCGAAGAAGAACGAGCCGATGTACCTGTTCTCGCCGTACGACGTCGAGCGCGTGTACGGCGTGCCGTTCGCGGACATCAACGTCACCGAGAAGTACTACGAGATGGTCGACGACTCGCGGATCCGCAAGACGAAGATCAGCGCCCGCGAGTTCTTCCAGACGCTCGCCGAGATCCAGTTCGAGTCCGGCTACCCGTACGTCATGTTCGAGGACACGGTGAACCGGGCCAACCCGATCGACGGCAAGGTCACGCACTCGAACCTCTGCTCGGAGATCCTGCAGGTCTCGACCCCGTCGACCTACAACGAGGACCTGTCCTACGACCACGTCGGCCGGGACATCTCCTGCAACCTCGGCTCGATGAACATCGCGCTGTCGATGGACTCCCCGGACTTCGGCAAGTCCGTCGAGACCGCGATCCGTGCCCTGACGGCCGTCTCCGACCAGACCGACATCGAGTCGGTCCCGTCGATCAAGCGCGCCAACCGCGGCGGGCACGCGATCGGCCTAGGCCAGATGAACCTGCACGGGTACCTGGCGCGCGAGCGGATCTTCTACGGGTCCGACGAGGGCCTCGACTTCACGAACATCTACTTCTACACGGTCGCCTACCACGCGATCCGTGCGTCGAACCTGCTCGCGCAGGAGCGCGGCGAGAAGTTCTACGGCTTCGAGAAGTCGACGTACGCGACCGGCGAGTACTTCGAGAAGTACATCGAGAAGGAGTGGGCGCCGCGCACCGAGCGCGTCCGCGAGCTCTTCGCCGAGGCGAACATCCACATCCCGACGCAGGACGACTGGCGCACGCTCGCGGCGCTCGTCGCCGAGCACGGCCTGTACAACCAGAACCTGCAGGCGGTCCCGCCGACCGGCTCGATCTCGTACATCAACCACTCGACGAGCTCGATCCACCCGATCGCGTCGAAGATCGAGATCCGCAAGGAAGGCAAGATCGGTCGCGTCTACTACCCGGCGCCGTTCATGACGAACGACAACCTGGAGTACTACCAGGACGCGTACGAGATCGGCTACGAGAAGATCATCGACACCTACGCCGAGGCCACGCAGCACGTGGACCAGGGCCTGTCGCTGACGCTGTTCTTCAAGGACACCGCGACCACGCGTGACCTGAACAAGGCGCAGATCTACGCCTGGCGCAAGGGCATCAAGACGATCTACTACATCCGCCTGCGCCAGCTGGCACTCGAGGGGACTG
Source organism: Cellulomonas sp. A375-1 (assembly GCF_001040865.1). Lineage (NCBI taxonomy): Bacteria > Bacillati > Actinomycetota > Actinomycetes > Micrococcales > Cellulomonadaceae > Cellulomonas > Cellulomonas sp. A375-1. Next base: position 4,633 of record NZ_LFKW01000021.1, read on the forward strand.
AGGTGGAGGGTTGCGTCAGCTGCATGCTATGACGCTCTGACCTGCACTTTTACCGTCACGACGAAGAAGCGAGCACGAGAATGAGCCCTACGGGGAAGCTGAAGCTGGTCGACCGGGTCTCGGCGATCAACTGGAACCGCCTCCAGGACGACAAGGACCTCGAGGTCTGGGACCGCCTGGTCGGCAACTTCTGGCTGCCGGAGAAGGTCCCGGTCTCCAACGACATCCAGTCGTGGGCGACCCTGACCGAGGCCGAGAAGACCATGACGACCCGCGTCTTCACCGGCCTGACGCTGCTGGACACCATCCAGGGCACGGTCGGCGCGGTCAGCCTCATCCCCGACGCGCTCACCCCGCACGAGGAGGCCGTCTACACGAACATCGCGTTCATGGAGTCGGTGCACGCCAAGTCGTACTCCTCGATCTTCTCGACGCTCATCTCCACCAAGGAGATCGACGAGGCGTTCCGCTGGTCGGAGGAGAACCCGAACCTGCAGCGCAAGGCCGAGATCGTCCTGAACTACTACCGGGGCGACGAGCCGCTCAAGCGCAAGGTCGCCTCGACCATGCTCGAGTCGTTCCTGTTCTACTCGGGCTTCTACGCGCCCATGTACTGGGCGTCGCGCGCCAAGCTCACCAACACGGCCGACCTCATCCGCCTGATCATCCGCGACGAGGCCGTGCACGGGTACTACATCGGCTACAAGTTCCAGAAGGGCCTCGAGCTCATCACGGAGGCCGAGCGCGCTGAGCTCAAGGAGTACACGTTCGAGCTGCTCTTCGAGCTGTACGACAACGAGGTCGAGTACACGCAGGACCTGTACGACGAGCTCGGCCTGACCGAGGACGTCAAGAAGTTCCTGCGCTACAACGCCAACAAGGCCCTCATGAACCTGGGCTACGAGGCGCTGTTCCCGCGCGACGAGACCGACGTCAACCCGGCGATCCTCTCGGCCCTGTCGCCGAACGCCGACGAGAACCACGACTTCTTCTCCGGCTCCGGCTCGTCGTACGTCATCGGCAAGGCCGTCAACACCGAGGACGACGACTGGGACTTCTGACTCTCCTCACGGCGCCGGTTCGGCGCTGCGAGAACTGACAGCGACGAGGGGGAGGCGCCAGCACCTGGCGGCTCTCCCTCGTCGTCTCCCTCGTCGCGCGGGCGGTGCGCGCTGTGGCTACCGTCGGGGTGACGGGGTACCCAGCGAGGGGATCGGGACCGTGCGTGCTGTCACTCGGGTAGGTGCCGGCCTGGTGCTGGCGGTCGGGATCGGGATCGGGTCTCTGGCTGGTGCACCCGCGGTGTGGGCGTCGCCGGTCGTGGACCTCGGGGACGACGACCAGATCGCGCTGACGCGCGACGGCGAGGAGTACACCGGCGCGCTGACGGTGACGAACCCCGACGACGCGGTGATCGACGTCGACCTCACGGTCACGGGCTGCACCGCCGACGCCGACCCGGGCAAGGTCGGTGCGAGTCGGCAGCAGTCGGTCGACCTCACGGTGAGCGGGTGCGAGGTCGGTGCCGGCACGACGGGCACGCTCACCGTCGGCGACAAGACGATCGCGGTCTCGTTCGACGTCACGGAGCCGACGGACCTGTCGGTCAGGGTCGTGGTGTGGCCGTTCGTCGTCGCTGCGGCGCTCGCCGCTCTCACGCTGCTGGTCGTCGGCGGGCGGTTCGAGGACGCCCACCGGGACGAGGAGAAGCGGCCGACCCTGAGGTCCCCGGTGACGGGGCTCAGCGCGTCGTGGTCCGCGGACTCCTGGGCGACGAACCTCACGGTCGTGTCCACCGCCGTGGTCGCCCTGTTCGGCGTCGCCGATCCCCTCACCGCGCTGCTCGGGAGTGAGCCTGAGCAAGCGGTCGCGCACGTCCTGGTCGCGGGCCTGGTTGCGTCGCTCCTCACGTTCGTCTCCGCGGCGGTGATGAAGGCGATCAGCGCCGGCGACGACGTGACGGTCGGGGCCGCGATGCTGGGCGGGTGGCTGACGCTGACGGCCGCGGCCGGGCTGCTCGGGAGCGTGACGGTCGCGCTCTGGGGCACCGACGAGCTCCGGCTGCCGGTAGCCCTGACGTGCGGTGCCCTCGTGGTCGTCGCGGTCTGGTACGTCATCTCGACGCTCGGTGGCGCGCTCAACACGCTCAGGCCCGAGACCCCTGTCGCTGCGGACGCGACGACGGCCCTCGCCGCCGTGACCGCCGTCCCGCCGAACGGCGACGAGACGGTCTGGGCGCGCAGCGTCGTCAGGTACGCCGGGGCACTCGCCGAGGAGCTCGCTCAGCCGACGATCGAGCCCGCGCCCCCAGGGACGCGCACGGCGGCACCCCAGACCGACGTCGCCGCGCCCGTTCCCGCCCGTCCCGTCTTCCGCCCGCAAGGAGTGCAGCGGCGCTCGGCGGTGCTGTAGCCGCTCGGTCCGAGCCGCCGCTCGGCGTCCACGAGGCGCCGCGCGACGAGCGGGTCAGCAGGTGGCGTAGCGGTGGCCGGGCTTGCCTGGGGGGACGAGGTCGCGGTCGCGCAAGATCGTCAGGGGTGCGCGGTCGGTCAGGGCGCAGACCTGGGCGAAAGTCAGGCCCGCGTCGTCGAGGGCGTCGGGGTACTCGATCTGCAGGACGTGGTCGCCGTACACGTCGGTGTAGGCGGCGCACTCGTCCCAGGCGGCGCACTCCTCGGTGACGGCGAAGTCGAAGCCGAGTCGATCGTGTGCGAGACGGGTGATCTCGGCGGCGTTCTTCTGCGCGATGGCCAGGCCCGCGGAGTGGGCGAGGTCGACGTACGCGCGGGCCAGGGCGTGGGCGCCGGCCTCGTCGATCGCGTCGAACCGGGTCCAGGTGTCGAGGTTGTCGATCTCGACGGCGTCGAACCCGTCGGCGGCGCACCCGGTGACGACCGGGCCGAGGACGCTCAGGATCGTCCGGCGCTGCGCGGGCGTGGACGGGTCAAGGACGTACTCGTCGGGCCAGTCAGGGTCGACGACCAGGTCGCCGCCCTCGTCATGCAGGAGGACGTCGGTGTGCCTGCGCCACAGCGAGGCCTCGCCGGGCTGCGTCTGGAAGCCGTTGACGTAGCAGACGGTGTACGCGCCGGGCAGCGGGGCCGCCGTCGCGTCCCGCACGACGACGTCGATCGCGCGCGTCGTCGCGCCCACGCGGACCGTCGGTGAGGGGCCGCCGAGCTGGTAGTCGAACACGCCGGCGGTCGGCGGCAACGTCACGCCGGGGGCCGGCGCCGGAGCGGGCGCCGGTGCGCGGCTGGGACCCGCGGCCGGGGCGGTGGGCGCCGCGGGGGTGCTCGACGCGGGGGGTGCGGCGGAGGTGGTCGCCGCGGCCGACGCGGACGGGGTGCTCGGAGCGGCGGGGGCGGGGGGGGGGGGGGGGGGGGGGGGGGGCGGGGCGGGCGGGGGGGGGGGTGAGGGGGGCGTGGCGCGGGGGGGGGGGGCGGCCGCCCACCCCAAAAG
>NZ_LFKW01000022.1:0-33685 GCF_001040865.1 Cellulomonas sp. A375-1
CATGCTGGTCGTCAACGCGCACGAACGGCGTCCGATTCCCGCGCGCAGTAGCGTGGCTCTCGTCCGTCGACGGTCCGCGTCCGGCTGGGCCGTCCTCGTCCGAAGGGATCGCCGTGCTGCTGCGTCGCCTCGCCCGTCCTGTGTTCGCCACGTGGTTCGCCTCGGAAGGCCTCGACGCGCTGCGTCACCCCGGGTCGCACGTGGTCGCCGCACGCGCCGTTCTCGACCGCGTCGAGGGCGCAGCGCCGAACGCACGCATCGCGCTGACGGACACGCAGCTGACCGGCGCCGTGCGGGCGCACGGCGCGGCGATGCTGCTCGCGGCGACGATGCTCGCGGTCGGGCGCGCTCCGCGCACGGCCGCGCTGGCCCTGGCGGGGCTCACGGCACCCCTGGTGCTGGTCAACCTGCCGGCACGTGGGCCGCGCCCGGTCGACCCCGTCGAGAAGGCGGAGCGCCGCGAGCGGCTCGTCCGGGCGCTCGCGTTCACCGCGGGCGCGGTCCTCGTCGGCGTCGACCACGAGGGACGGCCGGGCCTGCGGTGGCGGCTCGCCGACGCGCACGAGCGCCGCACCGCGGCGCACGCCTCCGACGACTGAGCCGCCGGAGGGCTCCGGTGAGCCGCCCTCACCTCCCGGCGAGGGCGGCTCGTCTCACCGGGTCCTCACTGCGCGCGGGCGGTCAGCACCACCTCGTCGCCGACCGTGACCCGCACGTCGGCGAGCCGGATCCCGGCGGGCAGGGCCGAGACCAGGTCGATGCGGCGGCCGTCGTACCGCTCGACCCGGCTGCGCGCGGCCACCAGGAGGGCGGCGACCACCGGGTTGCGGCTCGACACCTTGACGTCGGTGAGGGTCACACCCAGCGCGTCGTCGACCGTCGCCGTCATGCCCGCCTCGACCGTGGCCGACAGCAGCGACTTCTTGACCTGCGCGTCGACGACCACCGCGACGCCGTTGGCGCCCGCGGGCGACAGCCGCAGGTCGAGCCGCGACAGCTTGAGCCCGTTCGCGGCCGCGAGCTGGGCCGCGACGCGCTCGGCGGCCGCCTCGATCGCCTGCACGGGCACGGCGACACGGGCCGAGCCCGTCACGGGGTGCGCCTCGTCGGGCTCGACCGCCGCGAGCCCGAGGCGCCCGTCCGCGCCCTCGACCCACTCGAACGAGACGCCCGAGACGTCGAGCTGGAGGTCGACCCCGGCGCCGACGACCGTCACGGGGTGCGCCTGGACGGTCAGCGAGCCGATGGTGCCGCGCTCGCGCCGCGCGGCCTCGAAGCCCTCGGCGGCGGTGCGCGCCGCACGCGCCTCGCGCGGCGAGAGCTCCACGCCGGTGAGGTCCACGGCGAGCGACGGGATGTCGGCGCCGGCCTGGGTCGCGGCGACCGAGAGCGCGCCGGCGGACGCGGCGTCCACGCCGCCGTTCGTCAGCAGCGCGGTGCGCAGGCGTGCCGCGAGGTCGTCGTCCGAGGCGGGTCGGGGCAGGGAGCCGAGGGGCAGGATGTCCGGATTCTGCGTGTTCACGGCGTGAGCCTAGACGGTCGCGGGCACCCGCCGTCGCTAGCCTGGGCGACATGACCGCGACTCTCCCCCCGACCGCACACCCGCTGTGGCCCGCACCCACCGCGACCGCGCCGCTCGACACGCGCGTGGAGGTCCCGGGGTCGAAGTCGCTCACCAACCGCTACCTCGTGATCGCGGCGATCGCGGACTCCCCGAGCCGGTTGCGCTCGGCACTGCTGTCGCGCGACACGCGCCTCATGGCGGGCGCGCTCGAGACGCTCGGCGTGGGCGTCGCGCTCGGTCAGGACGTGACGGTCGAGCCCGGTGCGCTGCGTGGGCACGTGACGATCGACTGCGGCCTGGCCGGCACCGTGATGCGGTTCCTGCCCGCCGTCGCGGCGCTCGCCGACGGCCCGGTGCACTTCACGGGCGACCCGGAGGCGCTCGTGCGCCCCATGGGTCCGGTCATCCGCGCGCTGCAAGCCCTCGGCGTCCGGGTCGACGAGGACGGCGTGCCCGGGCACCTGCCGTTCACCGTGCACGGCCACGGCTCGGTGCGCGGCGGCCGGGTCGACGTCGACGCGTCCGGCTCGAGCCAGTTCGTCTCGGGGCTGCTGCTCGCGGCGGCCCGGTTCGAGCAGGGCCTCGTGGTGCGGCACACCGGCCCGACGCTCCCCTCACTGCCGCACATCGAGATGACCGTCGAGACGCTGCGCGCCGCGGGCGTGCAGGTCGACGACTCGCGTCCGGCGATCTGGGAGGTCGCGCCGGGCCGGGTCGCGGGCCGCGACGTGCGCGTCGAGCCCGACCTGTCGAACGCCGCGCCGTTCCTGTGCGCCGCGCTCGTCGCGGGCGGCACCGTCCGCGTGCCGGGGTGGCCGGCGGACACCACGCAGCCCGGCGCGCTCCTGCCGGGCATCCTCGAGCGCATGGGCGCGCGCACCGCGCTCGTCGGCGACGAGCTCGCGGTGACCGGGACCGGCGCCATCCGCGGCGTGGACCTCGACCTGCACGCGGCGGGCGAGATCGCCCCGACGATCGCCGCCCTCGCGGTGCTCGCGGACTCCCCCACGCGACTGCGCGGCATCGCGCACCTGCGCGGCCACGAGACCGACCGCCTCGCCGCTCTCGCGAACGAGATCACGCGCCTGGGCGGTCAGGCCGAGCAGACCGCCGACGGCCTGGTGATCACGCCTCGGCCGCTCACCGGCGGGACGTGGCGCACGTACGCCGACCACCGCATGGCGACCGCGGGCGCGCTGATCGGCCTGCGCGTCCCGGGCGTCGTGGTCGAGGACGTCGCGACGACCGCCAAGACCATCCCCGACTTCGTCGGCCTGTGGGACGGCATGCTGGCGGGCGACGCGCAGCGGTGAGTCCTCGGCGGCAGTACGACGAGTCCGACGTCCGGATCAGGCCCGGGAAGGGGTCACGGCCGCGGACCAAGCAGCGCCCCGACCACGCGGACGCCGAGCGGGCGATGGTCACGGGCGTCGACCGCGGCCGGTACGCGGTCCTCGTCGACCCGGACGGCCCGCACGAGCGCCGCGCGATCGCCATGAAGGCGCGTGAGCTGGGCCGCGAACGGGTCGTGCCGGGCGACCTCGTCGACCTCGTGGGCGACACGTCGGGCGACGAGGGGACGCTGACGCGGATCGTGCGCATCGCCGAGCGCCGGACCGTGCTGCGCCGCACCGCGGACGACACCGACCCGATCGAGCGCGTGATCGTCGCGAACGCCGACCAGCTCGTGATCGTCACCGCGCTCGCCGACCCCGAGCCGCGCACGCGCATGATCGACCGCTGCGTCGCCGCGGCGTACGACGCGGGCATGGACGCGCTGCTCGCGCTCACCAAGGCGGACCTCGCCGACCCCGCGGAGCTCGTGCAGATGTACGCGCCGATCGGCGTGCGCGTGGTCGTGACGCGCACCGAGGGCTCGGGCGACGACCGCACGATCCACGGCCTCGACGAGCTGCACGCCGCGCTCGCCGGCCGCACGTCGGTGCTCGTCGGGCACTCCGGGGTGGGCAAGTCCACGCTCGTCAACGCGCTGGTCCCTGACGCACGCCGCGCGACGGGGGCCGTCAACGTCGTCACCGGACGCGGCCGGCACACTTCGACGTCCGCGATCGCGCTGCGGGTCGACGCGCTCGACGGCGACGCGGGGCCGACGTGGGTCATCGACACTCCCGGCGTCCGGTCGTTCGGGCTGGCCCACGTCGAACCGGACCACCTGCTGCAGGCGTTCGGCGAGCTCGCGCAGGTCGCGGCGGACACGTGCCCGCGCGGCTGCACGCACGCCGCGGACGCGCCCGACTGCGGGCTCGACGAATGGGTCGCCGCGAGCGCGGACGACACCGAGCGCGACGCGCGGGCCGCGCGCGTCGACTCGTTCCGCCGCCTGCTCGCGAGCCGCCTGGGCACCGCCGACGCCGACTCCGCGCCCGCGTCGTGACCGGCGCCGTCGACGCGCCCACTACGGTGAGCGCATGAGCCTGCGGACCGGGTACGACGACGACCTGCGCCTCGCCCACGTGATCGCCGACCAGGTCGACTCGCTGACCATGTCGCGTTTCAAGGCGCAGGACCTCGAGATCGAGACCAAGCCCGACCTGACGCCCGTCTCGGACGCGGACCGTGCGGCCGAGGCGCTGATCCGCTCGCAGCTGTCCCGCACGCGACCGCGGGACGCGGTGCACGGCGAGGAGATGCCCGACACGGGGCACGGTCCGCGGCGCTGGGTGGTCGACCCGATCGACGGGACCAAGAACTTCGTGCGCGGCGTGCCCGTGTGGGCCACGCTCATCGCGCTGCTCGACGGCGACCAGGTCGTGGTCGGGCTCGTCAGCGCCCCCGCCCTGGGCCGTCGCTGGTGGGCCGCACAGGGGTCGGGCGCGTGGACCGGCCGCTCGCTGTCGCAGGCCACGCAGATGCACGTGTCGAAGGTCGACCGGATCGCCGACGCGTCGTTCTCGTACTCGAGCCTGGACGGCTGGGAGGAGCGCGGGCGGCTCCCCCACGTGCTCGACCTGATGCGCACGGTCTGGCGGACGCGCGCGTTCGGCGACTTCTGGTCGTACGTGCTGGTCGCCGAGGGGGCGGTGGACATCGCCGCGGAGCCCGAGCTCGCGCTGCACGACATGGCGGCGCTGGTCCCGATCGTCACCGAGGCCGGTGGGCGGTTCTCGTCGGTGGGCGGCGCGCCCGGCCCGTTCGGCGGGTCCGGTATGGCGACGAACGGCCTGCTGCACGACGAGGTGGTCGCGCGACTCGACCTGGCGGACGACTGAGCGGCGTGGACGACCGGGGCAAGGACTGGCGCAGCGAGCTGCACCTGACGCGCTCGTCGTCCTTCGGCCGCAGCGTCGACGCCTACGCCTCGGCGCGCCCGACGTACCCGGCCGAGGCGGTGGCCTGGCTGGTGCCCGAGCACGCGCGCGACGTCGTCGACCTCGGTGCGGGCACGGGCAAGCTCACCGCGGGCCTCGCGGCCACGGGCGACCTGAGGATCACCGCGGTCGAGCCCGACGACACGATGCGCGCGGCCCTGGCCGCCGCGCTCCCCGAGGTCACCGCGGTCGCGGGCACGGCCGAGGCGACCGGGCTGCCGGACGCGTCGGCGGACCTCGTGACGGTCGGCCAGGCGTGGCACTGGTTCGACCCGCTGCCCGCGACGCGCGAGGTCACGCGCGTCCTGCGCCCGGGCGGACGGCTCGCCGTGGTGTGGAACGTCCTGCTCGAAGGCGAGCTCGACTGGGCCGACGCGTACTTCGAGATCGTGCACCGCGGGGACCCGCTCGACTACTCGCGCACCGAGGACCCCGTGGTGGGCCCCGGGCTGGGGCCGTGGGAGCGCGCGACGTTCGGCTGGCGCCGCACGATCCGGCCCGACGAGCTGCGCCGGCTCGCCTCGAGCCGCAGCCACCTGATCGCGATGTCTCCTCCCGACCGCGACTGCCTGCTCGCCGAGGTCGACGCGCTGTGGCGCACGCATCCCGACCTCGTCGGCCGCTCGTCCGCCGAGCTCCCGTACGTCACGAGGTGCTGGCGCGCCACGCGGGAGCAGGACTGACCGACAACACTGCTTTTCTTGACAGTGACTGTTGTCGGTGCGACGCTGCTCGCATGCTCTCCGTCGCCGTCATCGACGACCCCGCCGTCGCGGAGGTCGCACTCGACCCCACCCGGGCACGCCTGCTCGCCGCGCTCGCCACTCCGGGCTCGGCGACCACGCTCGCGGCCGGGCTCGGTCTGACCCGGCAGCAGGTCAACTACCACCTGCGGACACTCGAGGCCCACGGCCTCGCCACGCTCGTCGACGAGCGCCGCAAGGGCAACATGACCGAGCGCGTGCTGGAGGCCAGCGCCGCGTCCTACGTCATCTCCCCCGGAGCCCTCCCCGCGGTCGCCCCCGACCCCGAGCGGCTCCGCGACCAGCTCTCCGCTCAGTGGATGCTCGCGCTCGGCGCGCGCCTCGTGCACGAGGTGGGAACGCTTCTGACCGGTGCGCAGTCCGCGGGACAGCGCCTGGCCACGTTCGCGGTGGACGGCACGGTGCGGTTCGCGTCCGCCGCCGACCGCGCCGCGTTCGCCGACGAGCTCGGCACCGCCCTGACGGACCTGATGGCCCGCTACGACTCCCCCGACGCCACCGGTGGCCGCGATCACCGGCTCGTCGTCGCGCTGCACCCCGTGCTCAAGCCCACCGACACCGCCGTCCCGCAGGACGACACCGCCCTCACCGCCACGAAGGAGTCCTGACATGCGCGAGTTCGAGATCGCCCAGGAGGCCACCACCGACGCGAGCCAGGCCGAGACCTGGGCCGCGATCACCACGGGGAGCGCCGGCTGGCTGTGGCCGCAGCCCGAGCTCACCGCCGACGCGGCCGGCGCGGCAGGCGCCGGCGGCGCGATCGTCGAGTGGGACCCGCCGCACCGCTGGGTCGGCTACGAGACCGGCGAGAACGGCTGGTACAACCGGCTCGAGGCGCAGGTGACCGCGCGCGAGGACGGCGGCTCGACCCTGCGGTGGGTGCACAGCGGGATGTTCGTCGACAGCTGGGACGACCAGTACGACGGCGTCACGCAGCACACCGCGTTCTACCTGCACACGCTGCAGGAGTACCTCGCGCACTTCCGCGGACGCGACGCGGTGTGGACGCACGTCGAGGCGCCCGTCGGCGGCCCGGGCGGCGCACCCGACGCGCTCGACGTCCTGCGCGTCACGCTCGGCGTCCCCACCGACGCCGTGGTGGGCGACGAGGTCACCGTCACGCTGCCGGGCGGCCCGACGAGCGCCGTCGTGGACTACGTGCACCCGCACTTCCTCGGGCTGCGGACCGAGGACGCGCTCGTGCGCGTGTTCGGCCGGAACGCGTTCGGGCACGTCGTCGGCGTCGCGGTGCACGACTTCGCCGACGCACCCTCGTCGTCCGACGAGACCGCGGCCGCCTGGACGGACCTGCTCACCCGGACCTACGGCGGCTGAACGCGCGCTGGCGAGCCCGTCGGTCAGTCGAGCCCGAGCACGCCCGGCAGCTCGTCGAGCGAGCGGATCACGTGGACGCCCGTCACGGTCGACTCGTCGACCGGGCGGCGACGCGCGCCGGGCCGGTCGAGCCAGACGCCCACGAGGCCGGCGTCGCGCGCCGCGAGCGCGTCGACGTCCGCCTCGTCGCCGACGTACGCGGTGCGCGCCGGGTCGGTCCCGAGCCGGCGGCACGCCTCGAGGAACACGCGGGGGTCCGGCTTGCCGACGCCCAGCGTGTCGACGCCCACGAGCATGGGCACGCGCTCCAGGAGCCCGGCCTTCTCGAGCTTGGCGGTCTGCAGCGGCGTCCCCGCATTCGACAGCGCACCGACCGCGAGCCCCGCGCCGAGCAGCCGCTCGAGCACGGGATCGGTCTCGTGGTGCGCCGCCCAGGAGGCGCGGAAGCCCTCGTCGAACACCGCGTTCCAGGCCGTGAACGCGTCCTCGTCCAGCGGTGGGCCGCCGAACGCCGCGTGCAGGTCGTTCGCGCGCAGCATCTTCTGGTGCAGGTAGGTGTCCTGCCCAGACGTGTACCGGTGGTAGCGCGCGTGCGGGTCGGCGCGCCACATCGCGACGACCTCGCGCAGCCGGGCGGCGGCCTCGTCGTCGGGCAGCGCCGGGAGGTAGGCCGCGACGACACCCGCCAGAGCGGCCGCGAACGCCGTGCGCGTGTCGACGATCGTGTCGTCGATGTCGAACAGGACGCCGTCGACCAGCAGGCCGCGCGTGCTCGTCGTCGTGCTGCTGGTGGGCGTCACAGCGACGCGCGCAGCGCGGCGATCCGCGCCAGGGTGGACGCCTTGCCCAGCAGCTCGAACGACTCGAACAGCGGCGGGGACACCCGGCGGCCCGAGACGGCCACGCGCAGCGGCGTGTACGCGAAGCGTGCCTTGATCCCCAGGCCACCCTCGTCGACGAGCGCAGCCTGCAGCGCCGCCTGCGTGGCCTCGGGCGTGAAGCCGTCCTCGGGCACGTCGCCGAGCACCTGGGCGGCCACGTCGAGCACCTGCGGGGCCTCGGGACGCAGCGCGGCCCGCGCGTCGTCCTCGACGTGCAGCTCGTCGTCGGAGCGGAACAGGAAGCCGAGCATCCCGACGGCCTCGCCCAGCAGCGTCATGCGCTCCTGCACGAGCGGCGCGGCCCGGGTGAGCAGGTCGCGCTGCTCGGGCGACAGGTCCGCGAACGAGTCGGCCGGCACGAGGCCCGCGTGGTGCAGGTACGGGACCAGCCGGTCGCGGAAGTCCTGCGGCGCGAGCATGCGCACGTGCGCGCCGTTGATCGCCTCGGCCTTCTTGAGGTCGAACCGCGCGGGGTTCGGGTTGACGTCGTGCACGTCGAACGCCGCGACGAGCTCGTCGACCGTGAAGATGTCGCGGTCCGCCGACAGGCCCCAGCCCAGCAGCGACAGGTAGTTGAGCAGGCCCTCGGGCGTGAAGCCGTTCTCGCGGTGCAGGAACAGGTTCGACTCGGGGTCGCGCTTCGAGAGCTTCTTGTTGCCGTCGCCCATGACGTACGGCAGGTGCCCGAACTGGGGCATGACCGTGGCGACGCCCAGGTCGAGCAGCGCGCGGTACAGCGCGACCTGACGCGGGGTCGAGGACAGCAGGTCCTCGCCGCGCAGCACGTGCGTGATGCCCATGAGCGCGTCGTCGACCGGGTTGACCAGCGTGTACAGCGGGTGACCGTTGGCGCGCACGATGACGAAGTCCGGCACCGAGCCCGCCTTGAACGTCACGTCGCCGCGCACGAGGTCCGTGAACGTGATGTCCTCGTCGGGCATCCGGACGCGGATGACCGGCTCGCGACCCTGCTCGCGGTAGGCCAGCTTCTGGTCGTCCGTCAGGTCGCGGTCGTAGCCGTCGTAGCCCAGCTTCGGGTCGCGGCCCGCGGCGCGGTGCCGGGCCTCGATCTCCTCGGGCGTGGACCACGACTCGTACGCGTAGCCGCCGTCGAGCAGGCGCGCGACGACGTCGCGGTACAGGTCGTAGCGCTGCGACTGCCGGTACGGCGCGTGCGGGCCGCCGACCTCGACGCCCTCGTCCCAGTCCAGCCCGAGCCAGCGCAGCGCGTCGAGGAGCATCTGGTAGCTCTCCTCGGAGTCGCGCGCGGCGTCCGTGTCCTCGATGCGGAAGACGAACGTGCCGCCCACGTGGCGCGCGTACGCCCAGTTGAACAACGCCGTGCGGACCATGCCGACGTGCGGCAGACCGGTCGGGGACGGGCAGAAGCGGACGCGCACGGCGGAGCCGTCGACAACAGGGTTGGTCACGCCCCCAGGTTAGTCGGGCGCGATCAGTGGCGGCGCAGCACGGGGTTGCGCAGCGTGCCGATCTCCTCGACCTCGCACTCCACGACGTCCCGCTCCACGATCGTCCCCACGCCGGCGGGCGTGCCGGTGAGGATGACGTCGCCCGGCAGGAGCGTGAAGACCTCGCTGATGTAGGAGACGAGGAACGCGGCGTCGAACACCATCAGGGACGTGCGGCTGTCCTGGCGGGTCTCGCCGTTGACGCGCGAGCGGACCGCCAGGTCGTCGACCTCGAGGCCGGGGACGATCCACGGCCCGATCGGGCACGAGCCGTCGAAGCCCTTCGCGCGGGCCCACTGCGAGTCCGAGCGCTGGATGTCGCGCGCGGTCACGTCGTTGGCGACCGTGAACCCGAACACGTGGTCGAGCGCGCGGTCGGGCGTGACGTCCTTGGTGACCTTGCCGATGACGATCGCGAGCTCGGCCTCGTAGGAGACCTCGTCGGACCAGTCGGGCAGGACGATCGGGTCGTCGGGGCCGATGATCGCGGTGTTCGGCTTGAGGAACAGCATCGGCTGGGCGGGGACCTCGTTGCCCATCTCCGTGGCGTGGTCGGCGTAGTTGCGGCCGACACCCACGATCTTCGAGCGCGGGATCACGGGGGCGAGCAGGCGGACCGCGTCGTCGTCGAGCCGGACCCGCTCACCCGTGGGCTGCACGGGCGTGTAGATCGGGTCACCCGTGATGACGACCAGCTCCTCGGAGCCGGGCTCGCCCTCGATCAGGGCGAAACGGGGATCGGAACCAGTGGTGAACCTCGCGATGCGCACCCGCTCAGCCTACGGGCGAGACGCGACCGCGCCTCACGCGGGTGATTCACGCCTGGCGCGTCAGGCCCGAGCGAGCACCTCGCCGTGCAGCACGGCGAACCAGCCCTCGGGCTGACGGCCCCACTCGTGCCACGCGTCGGCGAGCTGCTCGAGGCCGACCTCGTCGGCCAGCCCGTGCTCGATGGCCTGCTTGGCGAAGTTCGACGCGACGCACCGGTCCGCCCACAGGCCCGACCACCACGTGCGGTCCTCGGGCGTCGCGTAGCACCACACGCCCGCGCTCGGCGCGATGCCCTCGGGGTCGAAGCCCGCGTCGCGCACCCAGCTGAGCAGGCGTCGGCCCGCGTCGGCCTCGGAGCCGTTCGCGTGCGTGACCTCGTGGTAGAGCGCCGACCACTCGTCGAGCCCTGCCGAGGCCGGGAACCACGTCATGCCGGAGTAGTCGGAGTCGCGCACGGCGACGGTGCCGCCGGGACGCGTGACGCGGCGCATCTCGCGCAGCGCGGCGACCGGGTCGGTGAGGTGCTGGAGCACCTGGTGCGCGTGGACGACGTCGAACGCGTCGTCGTCGAACGGCAGGTGGTAGGCGTCCGCCACCTCGAACGTCACGGTGAGCGCACCCGCCTCGGCCGCAGCCTTGCGCGCGATCTCGACGACCGCCGACGACGCGTCGATCCCGACGACCGCGCCCGGCGCGACGCGCTGCGCGAGGTCGATCGTGAGGTTGCCGGGGCCGCAGCCGACGTCGAGCAGCCGCGCGCCGGGCTCGAGCGTGGACAGCAGGTAGGCCGCGGAGTTCTCCGCGGTGCGCCACCGGTGGGAGCGCAGCACGGACTCGTGGTGTCCGTGCACGTACACGTCGTTGCTGGTGCTCACACGTGACAATAGGCGCGGCACCCCGGGCATGATCAAGGCACGGGACACACCGGCCCATCATGCGAGACGACGGGTCGGTCGTGGGCCGGTCCGACTCCGCCCGACCGTCGCGGCCGTACCGTCGGGGCGTGGAGCGGCTCACGGGGATCGACGTCGCGCGCGGGCTCGCCGTGCTCGGCATGGTCACCGCGCACGTCGGCCCCGACGACCCCGGACGCACCTCTCCCGCCGACCGCCTCCTCGAGCTCGCCGACGGACGCTCGTCGGCCCTGTTCGTCGTGCTCGCCGGGCTCTCGCTCGCGCTCATGTCCGGCGGGCGCGTGCCGCTCGGCGGCCGCGACCTGCGCCGGGCCCGCGTCCGCGTGGCCGCACGCGCGGTCGTCGTGCTGCTCGTCGGCCTGGTGCTCGAGTCCCTGGACACCCCGATCCTCGTGATCCTGCCGACCTACGCGGTGCTGTTCCTCGCCGGGTGCGTCGTGCTGCGGTGGTCGACGCGCGCGCTCGTGGTCGCAGCGGTGGCGTTCGCGGTGGTCGGACCGCCGGCGCGCGAGGCGATCGGGCTCGCGGCACCCGGGACCGTCGTCGACGGCTTCGGTGACGAGCTCGCCGCGCTGGTCGTCGGGCCGCACTACCCCGCGCTCGTGTGGATCGCTTACCTGCTCGCCGGGCTCGCGCTCGGCCGGCAGGACCTCGCGTCCGGTGCGGTGCAGCGACGCACGGCTCTCGTGGGCACCGCGCTCACCGTCGGCGGGTACGGCGCGGGCCACCTCGTGAGCCTGCTGCTCGGCGACGACGCGGCACTCGCCTCGACACGTCCGCACTCGTCGACGACGTTCGAGGTCGTCGGCAACACGGGCGTCGCGCTGCTCGTCGTGGCGGCGTGCCTGGCGGTGGCGGTCCGTGCGCCACGCGCGCTCGCGCCCGTCGCGGCCGTCGGCGCGCTCGCCTTCACCGCCTACACCGTGCAGATCGTCGTCGTCGCTGCGGTCGGGCCCGAGATCGTGTGGCAGCCGCTGCTCACGTCGTGGCTCGCGTTCGTGGCCGGGACGGTCCTGGCGTGCTGGGCGTGGCGCACGTGGCTCGGCCGCGGGCCGCTCGAACGCCTGCTGCACGGCGTCTCGACCGCCGTCGCCGAGCGCGTGGTCCCCCGCGAACCCGCCGACGCGGGCACGCGCTGAGGCTCAGACGAGCGCGACGACCGCGGCGATCACCGCGAACAGCGGGATGGTCCCCTGGTTCGCCGCGGCCCGCAGCATCCGGCGGTCCGACGACACGAGCACGAGTGCCGCCGCGAGCATCGACCCGCACGCGAGCAGCACCAGCGCCAGCCCGACCGTGCGCGTGTCCTCGCCGAGCGCGAGCAGCGCGCCGACCGCCGCGCCGATCGCGAGGAAGAGGTTGTAGAAGCCCTGGTTGAACGCCCACGGGGCGACCGCGTCCACGTCCTGCGGCTGGGTCGCGAACCGGGCGTGCACGTCCGGGCGCCGGAAGAGCACCGCCTCGAGCACGAAGATCACGACGTGCAGCGCGGCGGCGAGCAGGGCGAGAACAGCGGCGACGACGACCATGACGCCAGCATGACAGCGCGGCACACCCGGCGTCGCGCCCACGCTCGTCGTCCTGGCACTCGTGCTGGCACTCGGCCTACCGCTCGTCGTGCTGCCCTCGTCCTGCGGGCCGTCACGTCGTCGCGTGCGCACGGCACCGCGCGCGCTCCGTACCCTGGAACGGTGACCGCCCACGCCCAGGAAGCACCCGCTCGCGGGTCCGTCGTGCTCACGCATGACGCCTGGGAGGCCGCTGCCCGCGCGCACGCCGAGCGCGCGGACGAGTTCACCGCGGGTCACCGCGAGCGCCGTGCGCGCGGCGAGCGGCACGCGATCGAGGACTTCCTGTTCGAGTACTACCCGACGAAGCCGTCGATCCTGCGCCGGTGGCACCCGGGTCCCGGGGTGGTGCTCGCCACCGGACCCGACGGCCCCGCGCCCCACGCGCAGTGGCGCTGGTACACCACGGACGACGACGGCAGCGTCCGGCTCGACGTCGCGGCGTTCCTCGCCGAGCGCGCCGGCACCGTCGGCTACGTCGTCGGCCTGCTGGGCGCGACCGCGGCACGACCGGCCGCCACGGGCTGCTTCGGGCTGCACGAGTGGGCGATGGTCTACCGCGAGGACGAGCACCGCCACCCGTTGCCGCTGCGACTCGGCGGCGCGGGCACCGACGCCGTGGTCGAGGCGCACCGGATCCGCTGCACGCACGTCGACGCGTTCCGCTTCTTCACACCCGAGGCCGGCCCGCTCAACACGCTCCAGCCGACCCGTGAGACCCAACCCGCGCTCGAGCAGCCCGGCTGCCTGCACGCGAACATGGACCTCTACAAGTGGGCGCTCAAGCTCGGCCCGCTGGTACCGGGTGACCTGCTCCTCGACTGCTTCGCGCTCGCCCGCGAGATCCGCACGACCGACATGCAGGCGTCGCCCTACGACGTGTCCGCGTACGGTCTGGAGCCCGTCACGATCGAGACGTCCGACGGCAAGACGGAGTACGTGCGGCGACAGCGGGACTTCGCGGCCCGCTCGAACGGTCTGCGCGCGCGGCTGCTCGACGCGTGCTCCCGGGTGTCCACGGGCGCGTGAACCTGGTCAGCCGCGGGAGGGCTCGTGGGCGGCGCCTCGGTCCTGGGTGATGCGGCGCGCGTCGTCGGGGCCGAGGACGAAGCGGATGGTGCGGGTCACGACCTGCCCGCCGGCCAGGGCGGCACGCGTGCGCACCGGGCCGCCTGACCGCAGGTCCAGCTCCTCGACCGCCCACCGCGGCAGCGTCGCAACCGCCGCGCGGCTGAGCAGGGCGTAGCCGGCCCGCATGGCGGGCGGCACGGGCGGCTCGTGCAGCAGGAAGTGCGCGGTGTCGCGCGCCTGGTCGCCGGCCGCGAGCACCGGTCGGAACGCGTCGAGCGCCACGGCGAGGTCGGCCACGGTCTCGGGCAGGTCGCCGGCCCCGAGCGCACGACCGACCACCGCGGCGTCGCGCACGTAGGCGTCGGCGCCCGCGGGGTCGAGCGGTCGTCGGCCGAAGCGCTGGTGGGCGCGCAGGAACGAGTCGACCTCGGCGACGTGGACCCAGCGCAGGAGGTCCGGGTCGTCGGCGCGGTACGGCTGACCGTCGGGAGTGCGGCCCCGGACGCGCGCGTGCACCGCGCGCACGCGGTCCACGGCCGCCTGCGCGTCGTCGGCGGTGCCGAACGCCGTGACGGCCAGGAACGTGCTGGTCCGCGCGAGCCGACCCCACGGGTCGCCGCGGTACCCGGAGTGGCCCGCGACGCCCGCCATCGCGGCGGGGTGCAGCGACTGCAGGAGCAGCGCGCGCAGGCCGCCGACGAACATCGAGGCGTCGCCGTGCACGCGCCGGATCGCGGCGTCCGGCGCGAACCAGCGGGGGCCGGGCGTGCCGTGGATGCGCTCGCGGCTCTCGAGACCGTCGGGACCGGCCACGCGCAGGAACAGCGCGGTGCCGACGCGACGTCGCCAGGGTTCCAGGATCACGGTCCCATCCTGCGGCGTCACGACGACTCTCGCTCACCCGACGCGTGAGCACGCCGGTTGCGGACCCAGGCCTTAGGGACCACTCGACCGGGTCGGTCGCGGGCTTCAATGAGGTCGGCAACGTCGCCACAGCGTGGCGCTAGCACACCCGGAGCACGCCATGTCACAGGTCTTCGAGTTCCTCGCGCAGCAGCCCGTCCTGCTGCTCTTCGTCGTCATCGGTCTCGGGTCGGCGATCGGCCACTTCAAGGTACGAGGCGTCGGCCTGGGCGCAGCGGCCGTGCTGCTGCTCTCGATCGGGCTGTCCGCCTGGGGCGCGTCGTACGGGGCGGACCTGGAGATCCCCGAGGCCACGGGGACGCTCGGGCTGGCGCTGTTCACGTTCTGCGTCGGGCTCGTGTCGGGGGCGACGTTCTTCTCCTCGCTGCGGCGCAGCTTCGGGCCGATCCTCGCGGTCGCGGGGGTGCTGGTCGCCAGCGCGGCCGTGGCGGTCGCGACGGGCAGCCTGCTCGGGCTGGAGAAGGCCGTGGTCGCCGGCTCGTGGGCGGGGGCCGTGACCAACACGCCCGCGCTCGCCGCCGCGCGCGACGCCGCCGGTGACGCCACGGGTCCGACGATCGGCTACGCCGTGACGTACCTGTTCGGCGTCGTCGGCATGCTCGTGGCGGTGTCCGCCGCGCTGCGGCACCGCGAGCAGGACGCGGACGCCCCGCCGACGCTCACGAGCCGGACGGTGCGCGTCGAGGTCGACGGCCGGCCGCGCATCGAGGACCTCGAGGAGCAGCACGGCGACCGCATCAAGTTCTCCCGCGTGCGCCACGGCGAGACCTCACCGATCCAGCCGGCGGACGCCACCGACCTCCTGCTGCTCGACGACCTGGTGACCGTCGTCGGGCCCACCGAGGACATCGACGCCGTCACGCGCGAGCTCGGCCACGCGTCCTCGCACCGCCTCGAGGCGGACCGGGTGTACCTCGACGTGCGGCGCATCACCGTCTCGTCCGAGCGCGTGGCGGGCCGCACGGTCGCCGAGATCGACCTCGTCCACCGCTTCGGTGCGACGGTCTCACGCGTCCGGCGCGGCGACATCGACATGGTGGCCACCGACGACTTCCAGCTGCAGCTCGGCGACCGCGTCCGCGTGATCGCGCCGCGCGAGCGCATGTCCGAGGTCTCGTCGTGGTTCGGCGACTCCTCGCGCGGCATGTCCGACATCGTGCCGGTCGTGCTCGGCATCGGGATGTCGATCGGGATCCTGCTCGGCGCGATCGAGCTGCCCGTCTCGGGCGGCGTGTTCAAGATCGGGTCGGCCTTCGGCACCCTGCTCGTCGGCCTGGTGCTCGGCCGGATCGGCCGCATCGGCCCGGTCGTGACCGTGATGCCGTACACCGCGGCGCAGGCCATGGCCGAGCTGGGCCTGCTGATCTTCCTCGCGCAGGCAGGCTCCCGGGCCGGGGCGCAGATCGGGGCGGCGTTCACCTCGGGCGACTGGTTGCGGATCCTCGTGCTCGGCGTCGTCGTCACGACCTTCGTCTCGGCGGGCCTGTACCTCGTCATGCGGCGGCTGTTCAAGATCGGCGGCACGCGGCTGTCCGGGATCATGGGCGGCGCACAGACACAGCCTGCGGTCCTGGCGTTCGCGAACGCACGGACCCGCTACGACGCCCGGGTGGCGCTCGGGTACGCCCTCGTCTACCCCGCGGCGATGATCACCAAGATCATCGTGGGTCGCGTCCTGGGCGGCCTGTGAGCCTCAGGCCGCACGACGGCGATCGCGTCGTCGGCCACGGCTGAGGGTCATCGGCCCGGGACGTCCGCCGGGGCGGGCGCAGCGACCAGCCTGCGCAGGGCGGCCAGGACTGCGGTCGAGGTGACGGTCCCGACGAGGGCCCCGTCGTGGTGCACCGCCACCGCGGTGACGCCGTCGCTCGCCAGCGTGTCGAGGACCTCGCCGAGCTCGTCGCCGACGTGGACCACCGGTGCGTCCGGGGCTGCCGTGCCGTGCGCGTCGACGTCGTCGGGCGACAGACGGCCGAGGGCCAGCAGGCGCGCGACACGACCGCGGCCGACGAGATCGGCCACCGCCGGCGTCGCGGGGTGGGCGACGATCTCGAGCGGTGCCGCGAGCTGCTCGACGTGGCCGCCGAGGCTCATCACCGCGACCCGGTCGGCCATCCGCACCGCCTCGTCGATGTCGTGCGTCACGAGCATGACCGTGGTGCCGAGCTCACGCTGGATGCGCGCGAACTCGTCCTGCAGCCGGCGGCGGCCCACGGGGTCCACCGCACCGAACGGCTCGTCCATGAGAAGGACCGGCGGGTCGGTCGCCAGCGCGCGGGCCACGCCGACGCGCTGACGCTCGCCGCCCGACAGGGCGTGGGGGTAGCGCCGCGCGTAGCGGTCCGGCGCGAGCCCGACGAGCTCGAGCAGCTCGGCGACGCGCGCGCGGGTGCGCGTGCGGTCCCACCCGAGCAGGCGCGGCACGGTCGCGACGTTCTGGGCGACCGTGCGGTGCGGGAAGAGCCCGACGTTCTGGATGACGTACCCGATGCGGCGCCGCAGCTCGACCACGTCGAGCGTCGCGACGTCACGCCCCTCGACGAGCACGCGTCCGGCGGTGGGCTCGACGAGCCGGTTGACCATGCGCAGCGTGGTGGACTTGCCGCACCCCGACGGACCCACGAGCACCAGCACCTCGCCCGTGCGCACGTCGAGGGTCAGGTCGTCGACCGCGGCCGGCGCGTCGCGGCGGGACGACGAGCCCGCGGCATACGTCTTGGCGGCGTGCTCGAACCGGATCGCCCACTCGTCGTCCACGCCAGGGACCGTAACGGCGCGCACCGACATCCGCGAGCCCCCGCCCCGGCCCCGGCCGGCGCCCGGCCTCGTTCCCGCACCTGTGGGCACCTGTTGCCCGGCCGGTCGACCGCTCGTCGGGCGGGTGTCGGAGCCTCGGTCTACGTTCGCTGCCATGTCCACGACCAGTGCGCCCGCCAACCCGTGGCTGTCGTGGGACTACGTCGAGCGCAACTGGGCCGACATCGAGCGCGCCCTCGTGCAGCACGTGTCGCTCACGGTGCAGGCGGTCCTGCTCGCGCTCGTCGTCGCCCTGCCGCTCGCAGGGGTCGCGCACCTGCGGCCGCGGCTCGCGGGCCCCGTCGTCGGGACCGCCGGGGTGCTCTACACGGTGCCCTCGCTGGCGCTGTTCGCGCTGCTCGCGCCGTACACGGGCATCGGGCGGACGACCGTGCTCATCGGCCTGGTGCTGTACGCGCTCCTCGTGCTCGTGCGCAACGTCCTCGTGGGTCTCGCCGGCGTCGACCCGGCCGTGACCGACGCGGCACGCGGGCTGGGGTACGGGCGCGTGCGCATGCTGCTGCAGGTCGAGCTGCCCCAGGCGCTGCCGAGCATCGTCGCGGGCGTGCGGGTCGCCACGGTCACGACGGTCGCGCTCGTGACGGTCGGGGTGGTCGTGGGCTACGGCGGGCTCGGCCAGCTCATGTTCCGCGGCTTCCGCAGCGACTATCACGCCGAGATCATGACGGCGACGGTGCTGTGCGTGCTGCTCGCGCTGGTCGCGGACCTGCTCGTCGTGCTCGTCGGGCGGCTGCTGACGCCGTGGCGCGCCGCGCGCGACGGTCAGGCGGTCGCGGTATGAGCCCGCGCACCGGAGAGCCACGCGCCGGGAGGCTCTCGTGGACCTGCTGACCGAGGCCTTCGCGTGGCTCAACGACCCGCTCAACTGGACGGGCCGCAACGGCGTGCTCGCGCTCACCGCCGAGCACCTGCGGGTCACGGTGCTGGCCGTGCTGCTCGCGGCACTCGTGGCGCTGCCCGCGGGCGTCGCGCTGGGGCACGCGCGTCGCGGCGGCACGCTCGGGGTCGTCGTCGCGAACACGACCCGCGCTCTGCCCACGCTCGCGCTGCTCACGCTGTTCGCCTCGGCGGGCCTGTTCGGCAGCACGGCGACCGTGCTCGCGTGCGCGGTGTTCGCGGTCCCGCCGCTCCTGACGAACACGGTCACCGGGCTCGCGGGCGTCGACCGCGACGTGCTCGACGCGGCACGGGGGCTCGGGATGGGCGGCTCGCGCCGGCTGTGGCTCGTCGAGCTCCCGCTCGCCGTGCCGCTCGTCGCGGCAGGGGTCCGCACGGCCGTGGTGCAGGTGCTCGCGACGGTCCCGCTCGCGGCGCTCGTGGGCGGCCGCAGTCTCGGGTCGGTGGTCGTCTCGGGCTTCGCGACGCAGCGCTACGGGCAGGTGCTCGCGGGCGGTCTGCTCGTCGCGGCGCTGTGCCTGCTCGCCGAGGGTGCGCTGGCCCTCGCCCAGCGTGCCGTGACGCCACGCGGCGTGCGCGAGTCGACGCGTCGCGCCACCGCGCAGCGACCACGCCGCGGTCTCACGGCCGCCGATCCCGTGCCCGCGGTTGCCGCCGCGGACGGCCCCCGCTCGAATGGGACTGCGCGATGACCGCACGACGCTCGCCGCCGTTCGCTGGCGAGTCCCCTCCCGAGCCCGTTCCCAAGTCCGCTCCCGAGTCCGCACTGCCTGTCCCGATCACCGGCCGCCTTGGAGTCACCGTGTTCTCGAACCGCAAGAGCCTCGCCGTGCTGTCCCTCGCCGCGTCCCTGCTCGCGCTCGGCGCGTGCGGAGACCCGGGCTCGGGCGGCGGCGTCGCGGATCCCACCAGCCAGGGCGCGGCCACGGGCGCGGCGTGCGAACCGGTCCCCGGTGACCAGCTCGTCGTGCTCAAGGACGACAAGACCCTGCAGAACGCCGACAACGTCATCCCCGCGGTCAGCGCGTCGGTCGCCGAGGCGAACCCGGGCGTCGTCCCGCTGCTCGACGCCGTCTCCGACGCGCTCGACACCGACCGCCTCATCGCGCTCAACAAGGCCGTCGACATCGACCGCCAGACCTCGAGCGAGGTCGCCGCGCAGTTCGTGAAGGACGAGGGCCTGGCCGCGACCGAGCAGTCGGGCGCGGGGACCTCGCTCGCGATCGGCGCCGCGAACTTCTCCGAGAGCAGCACGCTCGCCAACATCTACGCCGAGGTGCTGCGCAGCGCCGGGTACGACGCGCAGGTCCGGGAGATCGGTGCACGCGAGACGTACCTGCCGGCGCTCGAGTCCGGCGAGCTCGCGGTGGTCCCCGAGTACGCGGCGACGCTCGCCGAGTTCCTCAACTCGACGGTCAACGGCCCGGACGCCGCGCCCGTCGCGTCGGGTGACGTCGACGCGACGGTGGCGGCGCTCGAACCCCTCGCGCAGGAGCGTGGGCTGGTGGTCGGCAAGGCGTCGGCCGCGCAGGACCAGAACGCGTTCGCCGTGACCCAGGAATTCGCCGACGAGCACGGCGTGACGACGCTGTCCGAGCTCGCAGAGGCGTGCGCGGGGGGCCTGTCGCTCGCCGGGCCCGCGGAGTGCCCCGAGCGGCCGTTCTGCCAGCCGGGGCTCGAGGAGAAGTACGGCCTGGTGTTCACCGACTTCACGGCGTACGACTTCGCACTCATCGGCGAGGCGGTGCGCAAGGGCGAGGCCGCGATCGGGCTCGTGCTGTCGAGCGACGGCTCGCTCGGCTGACGGCACACCGCGCCCCGGGGCGCGGGACAGACGTCGGGGCCGCCGGTCAGTGGCCGGTGGCCCCGACGGTCACAGGCCGGCGACCTCGCCGAACCGCAGCCACACCTCGCTCAGGGTCGGGTAGGACGGCACCGCGTGCCACAGCCGCGCGAGCGGCAGCTCGCCGACCACCGCGATCGTGGCCGCGTGCAGCATCTCGGCCGCGTCCGGCCCGACGAACGTCGCGCCGACCACGACGTCGTCGCGCGCAGCGTCGAGCACGAGCTGCGCGCGCCCCGAGTAGTCCGGTGAGAGGACGCTGGCTCCCGCGACGTCGGCGAGCTCGTACGAGACGACGCGCACGTCGAGCCCGGCCTCGCGTGCGGCCCGCTCGGTGAGCCCCACCCACGCGACCTCGGGCTGGGTGAACACGACCTGCGGCACGGCGGCGTGGTCGGCGCTCGCCCGGTACCTGCTCCACGGCCTGGCGGCGGCCTCCGCGGTGCGCGCAGCCTCGTCGGACCCGAACCGTGCCGCGACCACGTCGCCGGCGACGCGCGCGTCGTACTTGCCCTGGTGCGTCGTGCCGGTCCGTCCGGTCACGTCGCCGACGGCGAACAGCCACGGCAGGCCCGCGACCGCGAGCGCGTCGTCGACGTCGAGCGGCGCACCCGGCTCGAGGCCGAGGGTCTCGAGCCCCAGGTCTCGTGTCCGGGGGTGGCGCCCGGTCGCGACGAGCAGCTCGTCGGCGGTGACGACCTCGTCGTCGAGGGTGACGTGCACCCCGGCGCCGTCGCGGTGCACCCGGCGCGTCTGCGCCCCGAGGAGCACCCGCACGCCGCGGGCGCGCAGCGACTCGAGGACGGCCTCGCCCGCGAACGGCTCCGCCCCGGCGAGCAGCCCGTCGCCGCGCACCACGAGGGTCACCGCGCTGCCCAGGCTCGCGAACGCGTCGGCCAGCTCGCACCCCACGACTCCCCCGCCGAGCACCGCGAGCCGCGCGGGCACGTGCTGCGCGGACGTCGCGTCTCGACTCGTCCAGGGGCGGGCGTCGGCCAGCCCCTCGACGGTCGGGATCGTCGGCTGGGAGCCCGTCGCGACGATCACGGCATGTCGCGCCCGCACCTCGACGGCGCCGTCGTCCGACTCCACGACGAGCGCACGCGGACCGGTGAACCGCGCGTGCCCGCGCAGCAGCGTGATCCCGACGCTCGCGACCCAGTCCGCCTGCGACGCGTCGTCCCAGTGGTGCGTGATCTCGTCGCGCCGCGCGAGCACGGCGGCGACGTCGAGGTCGCCAGGGTCGGCGACGCCGGGCGTGCGGCGCGCGGCGTCACGGACGGCGCCCGGGCGCAGCAGCACCTTGGACGGCATGCAGGCCCAGTAGGAGCACTCGCCGCCCACGAGGGCACCCTCGACGAGCGCGACCTCGAGGCCGGTCCGCGCGGCCCGGTCCGCGGCGTTCTCGCCGACGGCACCACCGCCGAGCACGACCACGTCGAACGTCCGCTGCGCCTGCGTCATGGGTGCTCCCGTGTCCCCGCCGGCCCCGGTCGACCGGTCCCCCGACATGGTCGCGCGTCCAGCCACGGGCCGCACGGGGGCCGGGCGACGGCACGGGGTCAGGGGAGGCGCAGGGCCGCGCCGAGCAGGCGACGGAACGACGAACGGGCGCCGTGGATCAGGGCCGCCCGTAGCGGTCGACGAAGGCCGCGAGGATGCGCGGGGGCGCCCACACGTCGCTGGACGCGAGGCGCGCCAGGATCTGCTCCTGCTCGCCCGGCTGGTAGTACCCGTAGCCCCCGTAGACCTTCACGCGCGCGCTGATCCCGGCGACGTCGAGCTCGGGATGGAACTGCGTGGCGTAGAGGTTCGAGCCCACGCGGAACATCTGCACCGGGCACGTCGGCGAGCTCGCGAGGAGCGTCGCGGTCGCCGGCAGGACGCGGCAGGCCTCCTTGTGCCCGACGAACGCGTCGAACGCGTCGGGGACCTCGGCGAGCAGCGGGTCCGCGCGTCCGGCGGCCGTGAGCGTCACGCGCACCGCGCCGATGGGCTCGGCGTAGGTCCGGTCGATCACGCCGCCCTGGTGCGAGCCGAGCGTGCCGACCCCGTAGCACGCGCCGAGGAACGGGAAGTCGCGCGGCACGAGCCGGTCGAGCAGCGCGGACATCTCGCGCTCGACCCGCTGCTGGACGTCGGACTTGCGGTCGGCCGGGGTGCTCGCGTCGAACGGGCTGCCACCGACGATCACGCCGCTCAGCTCGTCGAGGTCCAGCTCAGGCATCGGACCCGCCTCGAGGCGGACGCGGACCAGGTCGCGCTCCGTGAGCCCGCCGTACCGCAGCACCTGCGCGTACTCGTCGTCCGCGGCGCCGTCCTCGGCGCGCGACGCCAGCAGCACGAAGGGCCTCATGGCTCGACGCTATCCCCGGCACGCGCGTCCGTCCGGGTGACCGTGCGCGGATCGCTCCACGCGCGACCGCCGGGCGTGCGAGGCTGCCCGGTCGGAGCCTCCCCGTCTCCGACGTGAGGGGGTCATCGATGCCACGTCCGTCCCGTACGGCGCTCGCGTTCGTCGTCGCGCTCGGACTCGTCGCCGGCGGCTTCGGCGGCGGCTGGTTCGCGGCACGCGCGACGCGCTCCCCGGACCCGTTGGCGTGGGCCACGCTCACCCTGCCGTCGTCCGGCGTCGAGCTCCCGCAGCGGTTCGACGGCTCCGCCGACCCGTGCCCCGACTACGCGATCTCGAGCCCCGCGACGAGCCCGGGCACCACCGCGGACGCGCGCGGCTTCGTCTGGGCACACGGATCGATGCACGTCTTGTGCCAGGGCGCGACGTCCGTCTTCGGGGGTGCCGACGCCCTGGCCGACGCCCGCGTCGACCAGGGGCCAGACGCCGACAAGCCGCTCACGCAGCAACCTGTGCGGGTGCAGGGACCGTTCGGCACCGCGGTGCGCCTCGACACAGCCCTGGGTGAGGACCAGGTGCTGAGCGAGTGGTTCGTCGAGCGCGACGGGACGGTGCTGGCCATCGGCTACCTGCACGACCCGGCGGCGGCCGACTGGCCCACCGTGGACGCCGTGCTCGGTTCGTTCGCATGGCGGTGAGCGAGGAGCACGGCAGCGCATGACCCTGCGGATGGGAGGATCAGGCGGTGCCCACGCTCGCCGACCGGATCCCCACCGACCCGCACGACCCCGACGCGCTCTACGAGGCGTTCACCGGGTGGGCGGCCGAGCAGGGGCTGACGCTGTACCCGCACCAGGAGGAGTCGCTCCTCGAGCTGGTCACGGGCAGCCACGTGATCCTGTCGACGCCCACGGGCTCGGGCAAGTCGCTGGTGGCGACCGCCGCGCACTTCGTCGCGCTCGCCCAGGGGCGCAGGACCTTCTACACCGCGCCGCTCAAGGCGCTCGTGAGCGAGAAGTTCTTCGCGCTCGTCGCCGCGTTCGGCTCGGAGAACGTCGGGATGATGACGGGCGACTCGGCCGTGAACCCGGGCGCCCCGATCATCTGCTGCACCGCCGAGATCCTCGCGAACCTCGCGCTGCGCGACGGCGCGGACGCGGACGCGAGCCAGGTCGTCATGGACGAGTTCCACTTCTACTCCGACCCGCAGCGCGGCTGGGCGTGGCAGGTCCCCCTGCTGGAGCTGCCGCGCACGCAGTTCGTGCTCATGTCCGCGACGCTCGGCGACGTCACGTTCTTCGCCGACGACCTGCGGCGCCGCACGGGCGGTGACGTCGCGGTCATCACGAACGCCGAACGACCCGTGCCGCTGACGTTCTCCTACGTGGTCGAGCCGCTGCACGAGGTGCTCGACGAGCTCGTCCGCACCCGTCGCGCGCCCGTGTACGTCGTGCACTTCACGCAGAAGGAGGCGGTCGAGCGCGCGCAGTCGCTGCTGTCGGCGCACCTGACGAGCCGCGAGCAGCGCGACGCGATCGCGGCCGAGCTCGGGGCGTTCCGGTTCGGCCCGGGCTTCGGCAAGACGCTGTCGCGGCTGCTGCGGCACGGCGTCGGGGTGCACCACGCGGGGATGCTGCCCAAGTACCGCCGCGTGGTCGAGCGGCTCACGCAGCGCGGCCTGCTGCCCGTCGTCTGCGGCACGGACACGCTCGGCGTCGGCATCAACGTCCCGATCCGGACCGTGGTGCTCACGAGCCTGGTGAAGTACGACGGCCAGCGGATGCGGCACCTGTCGGCGCGCGAGTTCCACCAGATCGCGGGGCGTGCGGGACGCGCGGGCTTCGACACGGTCGGCGAGGTCGTCGTCATGGCGCCCGAGCACGTCATCGAGAACCGCAAGGCGCTCGAGCGGGCGGGCGACGACCCGCGCAAGCTCAAGAAGATCGTCCGCAAGCAGGCGCCGACCGGGCACGTCAACTGGACCGACAAGACGTTCGAGCGCCTGCGCGACGCCCCGCCCGAGCCGCTGACCAGCAGCTTCTCGGTCACGCACGCGATGGTGCTGCACGTGCTGGCCCGCGGCGCGAAGGGTGAGGACCCGGTGGTCGCCATGACGCGCCTGCTCACCGACAACCACGAGCCCGCCTCCGCGCGCGGACGCCACGTGCGCCAGGCGGTCGCGGTCTACCGCTCGCTGCGCGCGGCCGGCGTGATCGAGCGGGTCACGGTCGACGACGCGGACGCGCCGCGTGGTCGTCGTCGGACCGTGCGCCTCACGCACGACCTGCCGCCGAACTTCGCGCTCAACCAGGCGCTGTCGCCGTTCGCGTACGCGGCCCTCGAGCTGCTCGACCAGGCGGACCCCGGGTACGCGCACGACGTGGTCTCGGTGCTCGAGGCCACGCTCGACGACCCCCGCCAGGTGCTCGCCGCGCAGGAGAACAAGGCCCGCGGCGAGGCCGTCGCCGCGATGAAGGCCGACGGCCTCGAGTACGACGAGCGCATGGCGCTGCTCGAGCACGTCACCTACCCGCGCCCGCTGGCCGAGCTGCTCGCCGCGGCGTTCGCGACCTACCGCACGACGAACCCGTGGGTCGCCGACCTCGAGCTCTCCCCCAAGTCCGTGGTCCGCGAGATGCACGAGCGCGCCGCGACGTTCGCCGAGTACGTGAGCCTGTACAACCTGGACCGCACCGAGGGCGTGCTGCTGCGCTACCTCGCGGACGCGTACCGCGCGCTGCGCCAGACCGTCCCGGAGGATGCCCGCACCGAGGAGCTGTGGGAGCTCATCGAGTGGCTGGGCGATCTGGTGCGCCGCACGGACTCGAGCCTGCTCGACGAGTGGGAGCGCCTCGCGAACCCGCTCGACGAGCACGGCGCCGACGCGCCCGGCGGCCTCGACGAGGACACTCCCGAACCGATCACCGACAACCCGCGCGTGTTCCGCGCGCTCGTGCGCGGTGCGCTGTTCCGCCGCGTCGAGCTCGCGGCGCGCGAGCAGTACGGCGCGCTGGCGGCGCTCGGCGACCGCGACGAGGACGACGAGCCCTGGACCACCGACCGCTGGTCCGCCGCGCTCGACCCGTTCTACGACGACCACGACGAGATCCTCACGGGCGCCCCCGCGCGGGGACCCGCGCTGTTCCAGGTCACGACGAGCGCGACGACCTGGCGCGTGCGCCAGCTCCTGGACGACCCCGAGGGCGACCACGACTGGCGCATCGACGCACTGGTCGACCTGGCGGCGTCCGACGAGGCCGGCGAGGTGGTCCTGCGCGTCCTCGCGGTCGGCGCGCTCTGACCTCGGCGCCGGGCCCGCCGGTCCCCGTCGAAGGGTAGGCACACCTGCATCACTGCAGGTCAGGCCAGCCTTTCCAATGATGACAGACCGTCAGGACGTGCCTACGGTGGCCGTATGACGGCCTTGACCAGCCTCCTGAACCCTGCGCCCCGGCAGACGGGCGAACCGGTCGACGGCGTGCGCCTCAACGGGTTGCGGGCGGGCGTCCTCGGCGCGAACGACGGCATCGTGTCCGTCGCCGCGCTCGTCGTCGGCGTCGCCGGCGCGACCCCCGGCTCGGCCGCGATCCTCACCGCCGGGATCGCCGGTCTCGTGGCCGGCGCCCTGTCGATGGCAGCCGGCGAGTACGTCTCGGTGAGCTCGCAGCGCGACGCCGAGCGCGCCGGTCAGATGGCCGACGAGCACCTGGTCAACCCGTGGCACGCCGCGGTCGCCTCGCTCGGGGCGTTCCTGGTCGGCGGCCTCGTGCCGGTGCTCGTGGCGCTCGTGCCGTGGGGCGCGGCGCTCGTGCCCGCGGTGTTCGCCGCGGTCGTCGCCGCCCTCGTCCTGACCGGGGCGGTGAGCGCACGGATCGGTGGGGCGCCCGCGCTCCCCGCGGTGCGGCGCAACGTGATCGGCGGCTCGCTCGCGATGGTGATCACCTACGCGATCGGCGCGGTCGTCGGGCTCGCGGTCTAGCGGTCCCGCCGTCCCGACGCGATCGGCCACCTAGGCTGCTCCCGTGGCCAAGAACGCCAAGCACGCCCCGACCGGCACCCCCGCGCTCGTCGCGCTCACGCAGGCGGGCGTCCCGCACACCGCGCACCCGTACGAGCACGACCCGGCGTCCGACGTGGGCTACGGCCTCGAGGCGGCGCAGGTCCTGGGCGTCCCGCCCGAGCAGGTCTTCAAGACCCTCATGACGGTGGTCGACGGCACGCTCACGGTCGCGGTCGTCCCGGTGACCGGTCAGCTCGACCTCAAGGCCCTGGCCGCAGCCGCGGGCGGCAAGAAGGCCGCGATGGCGCCCAAGCCCGACGCCGAGCGCGCGACCGGCTACGTCGTCGGCGGCATCTCGCCGCTGGGCCAGCGCACCGCGCACCCCACGGTGGTCGACGAGACGGTCTGGCTGTTCGACACCGTGTTCGTCTCCGGCGGCCGGCGCGGCCTGGACGTCGAGCTCGCGCCCGACGACCTCGTACGGCTGACCGCCGCGACGGTCGCGGACATCGCCAAGGGCTGAGCCTCAGCGCCGCGACGGCTCGCCGTAGCCCACGAACGGGTGGTCGGACGGGACGATCTGCTTGCCGAGCGGCATGAGGGAGATCGGGATCATCTTGAGGTTCGCGATGCCCAGCGGGATGCCGATGATCGACAGGAACAGCGGGATCGCGGTGAGGACGTGCTCGATCGCGAGCCAGATGCCCGCCACGAGCACCCAGATCACGTTGCCGACCACCGACCACGCCCCTGCGTCGGGCTTGTCGACGACCGTGCGGCCGAACGGCCACAGCGCGTAGCCCGCGATCCGGAACGCCGCGATCCCGAACGGGATCGTGACGATGAGGATGCAGCAGATGATGCCCGCGAGCACGTAGCCGAGCGCGAGCCAGAAACCCGCCAGGACCAGCCAGATCAGGTTCAGCAGCGTCTTCACGGACCTCACCGTGCCATGCCGCGTGCGCGCGCACCAGCCCGCTCGGCACGGCGGCTCGCCCGCGGGGCGCGAGGTTCGTCGCCCACGGCGCCGTCCGTTAGGTTGCTGGGTCGTGGAGCCCGCCGCCGTCCCCTACCACGTCCCCCTCGACGCGCCGCTCGCCGCCGTGCGTGACCGCGTCGCGCGCGCGTGCGCCGCGGCGGGTCGACGCCCGCAGGACGTGACGCTCCTGCTCGCGTCCAAGGCGCAGACGACGGCCACCACCCGCGAGGCGCTCGAGGCCGACGCGCGGGCCCGTGCGGCCGACCCGTCGCTGCGTCCCGTGCTGCTCGGCGAGAGCAAGGTCCAGGAGCTCGTCGCGAAGGCGCCCGAGCTCGTCGACCTCTCCCCGGCCTGGCACGTGATCGGGCCGTTGCAGTCGAACAAGGTCAACGCGGCGCTGCGCTGGGCGTCGTGCGTCGAGTCGGTCGCCTCCCTCGACCTCGCGCGGCGACTGTCCACCCGCGCGTCGGGCCGTGCGACGCCGCTGGACGTGATGCTGCAGGTCAACGTCTCGGGCGAGCCGACGAAGCAGGGGGTCACGCCGCAGGACGCGGTGCCGCTCGCGGTCGCCGTGGGCGCGCTGGAGGGTCTGCGCCTCGTCGGCTTCATGACGATCGGCGCACGGTCCGACGACGACCGCGTCGTCGGCGAGGGCTACGACCTGCTGCGCACCATCCGCGACGAGGTGGTCTCGAGCGGGGCGCCGCGGACGGCGAGCGCGAGCGGGCTGTCCATGGGCATGAGCGGCGACCTCGAGCTCGCGATCGCCTGCGGCGCGACCATGGTGCGCGTCGGGACGGCGGTGTTCGGGAGCCGTCCGGCGGTCGCGGGCCGCTGAGGACGCAGCCGGCGCGAGCCGGCCCTGCGCATCGCGGCGAGCTCGCGCGCGTGCAGCACGGCCATGCGCCGCAGCTCACGGTCCAGCGTCACGCTCTCGTCCACGACGTCCTCCATCGGTGCCCGGGTGCGGTGCCTCGCCACCCGTCATCCCCTCTGTGTCGCCGGGTCGCCGACACCTGCACGTCAGGGACCGGGAGGTGACGGCCAGATACGCGCTGGGCCACGACCGCGGACGTGTCGCAGAGGCGGCAGCCCGGACGCGGCGTCCCGCGGCCGCCGTCCGGCACGCCACAATGGGCGCGTGAGCGACCTCCGCAACCGCCGGCTGCCCGCCTGGGTCTACGGGCACGGCCAGGAGCCGGACGCCCGGTTCTCGCTCGCCAACGAGCGCACGTTCCTCGCCTGGGTGCGCACCGCGCTCGCGCTGCTCGCGGCGGGGGTCGCGCTCGAGGCGCTCGACCTGCCGGTCGAGGAGCGGCTCCGGCTCGCCGCCTCCGTGCTGCTCGTCGTGCTCGGCTCGCTCGCGCCCCTGCTCGCCTGGTGGGGCTGGGCGCGTGCGGAGCGCGCGATGCGCACGGGCGCCGCCCTCCCGGCGCCGGTCGGCTTCCTGGTCCTCGTCGTCGGCGTCGCGGTCGCCGGGGTGCTCGTGCTGCTCGGGCTGCTCCTGCGATGAGCACGCCGGGGTTCGCGCTCGAGCGCACGCGGCTCGCGTGGCGACGCACCGCCCTGGGCCTCGCCGCCGGCTCGGTCGCGGCGGGCCGGCTGCTCCAGGACGTCGTGGGTCCCGTCTCCTGGCTCGTCGCGCTCGCGGGTCTGGCCGCCGCGGGGATCGTCGTGCGCCTCGCGTGGCGGCGCCACACCACCGAGGCACCCGAGGGTGGCCGCGGCGGGCGGCTCGTCGCGAGCATGGCGCTCGGGACCACGGTGATCGGGGTCGCCGCGTTCGTCGTCCTGGTCACCGGGCACGGCCGCCTCGTCTGACGCGGGCACGGCGTGGGCCGGGCGAGCGGGCGCGACCTGGCGCGGACGGGCTACGGCACGCGGGCGGTCCAGGCAGGGTCGGAGAACTTGTGCACCCGGAGCTGCTCGGCCCGCGCCAGCTCGTCGGCGCGCAGCTCGCCGGACACGCTCGGGTAGTGCGTGCGGAAGTGCGCCTCGAACGCGTCGATCACGTCCACGCGCGGCAGGTGCGTCTGCGAGCGCACCGGGTCGACGCGCTTGGCTGCGCTGCGCGTGCCCTTGTCGGAGACCTTCTCGCGCCCGATCCGCAGGACCTCGAGCATCTTGGCGGCGTCGATGTCGTACGACATCGTCACGTGGTGCAGCACTGCGCCGCCCACGAGCCGCTTCTGCGCCGAGCCGGCGAGCTTGCCGCCGGGTGAGGAGATGTCGTTGAGCCCCGAGAGCGTCGCGGCGACCCCGACGTCCGCGAGCGCGCCCAGCACCCACTGGTTGAGGAACGCGTACGACTCCTCGAACGTCATGCCGTCGACCAGCGAGCCGGGCACGACGAGCGAGAACGTGATGCAGTTGCCCGCCTCCATGAACATCGCGCCCCCGCCCGAGATCCGGCGGACCACCGTGATGCCGTGCCGCTCCGCAGCTTCGAGGTCGACCTCGTTCCGCAGCGACTGGAACGAGCCGATGATCACCGCGGGCTCCTCCCACTCCCAGAACCGCAGGGTCGGCCCGCGACGACCCGCCGCGAGCTCCTCGGTGAGCACCTGGTCGAGCGCGGCGTGCAGCGCGGGCGCGAACGGCCCGGGGCGGATCACCTCGAACGTGTGGTCGGCCCACGTCGTCGAGCGGCCCAGGGCGCGGCGTACCGCGACCGCCACGGCGTGCTCGTCGAACCCCACCATGGACACGGGCCCGACGAGGCGGCCGGCGTCCTGCGCGGCGGCCAGGTGCTCGCGCACCGCCTCGGCGAGCCGGGAGGTCGTCGTGTCCGCCGGCAGGCCCGTGAGCGCCGCGTCGATCTCGACGAGCGCCTCGTCGGGCTCGAGGAAGAAGTCGCCGGCGACCCGCACGTGGTCCAGCACCCCGCCGCGCACGGTGAGGTCGACCGTGACGAGCTTGCCGCCCGGGACCTTGTACTCGCCGTGCAGCGCGTGGCCGTCTCGCGCCCGGCCCGCGTCCGGATCGTCGTCGTGCGGCTCGTGGTGCGTCTGGGTCACGCGACCAGCCTAGGCGCGCACGCGAGCGGTCCCGCGCCCGTCAGCCCAGCGCGGCGACCGCGGCCTGCGCTCGCTCCTGCACCATGGTGGACAACGACTCGGGTGAGCCGAGCGTCGCGAGCTGCGCGGGCACGTCGTCGCCACCGCCGAGCGCGGTCGCCGTCCACGTCACGATCACGTTGCCGACGAGCACGTGGCCGCGGTAGCCGGGCTCCACGGCGCCCTCGGCGGTGTGCACGATCTCCTGCACGATCGCTGGGTACACGCCCTGCCCCTCGATCGCCGGCTCGGCCTTCCAGCTGCCGCCGTCGATCCCGGGGTTGACCTGCGCGTACTCGGGGCAGCCGTCGACCGTCGTGACCAGGTCGCGAAACGCGGCCTGGGCCGCGGTCGCGTCGGGCAGGGTCGTCAGCTCCTGCATGAAGTCGAGCCCGTCGTTGACGAGCGACCGCGCGACGAAGCCCGGCGGCAGGCTGACGACGATCGTGCGCGCCGTGGTGCACTCCGGCGGTTCGACCGTCGAGCCCTCCGGCAGCCCCCACGGCAGCTCGCCGGCGGCGAGGCCCGTCCGGACGCCGTCGGCCGCCGCGGGCACGGCCTCCTCCAGCGCGGGCTTGCGGACGAACAGCGACTGGACGTTCGTGTCGTCGAACACCGCGTCCGCGCCGGGGACGGGCGGCTGCGACGGGGTGGACGTCGGGCTCGGGCTCGCCGTCGGGGCCGCGCTGGACGCGGACGCCGAGGGTGAGGGCGTGGACGTGGTCTCGTCGACGATCGGCTCCGTCTCGTGGTCGGCCCAGGGCTGGACGACGAGCAGCACGACCACGGCGACGACGGCGATCACGACGACCCACCACCACCGCCGGGCCGGACCGCGCGCCTGTGACGCGTCAGGCGAACCCGCCCCGCCCGTGAAGGCCGGCTCGGTGCTCGTCACGCGCGTCCTCTCCTCGCTGTCCAGGGCGGGTGGCCCTGCTGCGTCGACCGTGGTCACCGGCCGGGCGGAGTCCCGGCTCGACCGGCGGTGGTCGTCGTGTCCGAGGCTAGGCCCGTTCGACCCCCGCCGCTATCGTCGTCGCGCCCGGGGCGCTCAGCGTGGCACCACGCCGCGGTTCCGCAGGCCCCAGATGGTGCCGTCGGTGAGCGCCTCCCAGGACGCCTCCAGCAGGTTCGGGCCGACGCCGACCGTCTGCCACACGGACTGGCCGTCCGTGTGCTCGATGAGCACGCGCGTCACGGCATCCGTGCCGTGCATCGAGTCGAGGATGCGCACCTTGAAGTCGATGAGCTCGAACGACTCGAGCTCCGGGTACGCACCCACGAGCGCCAGGCGCAGCGCGTGGTCGAGCGCGTTGACCGGGCCGTTGCCCTCGCCGGTCGTGACGATGCGCTCGCCGCCCGCGTGCAGCTTGACGGTCGCCTCGGCACTCGCGGGCGTACCGCGGCCACCGGCGCGCTCGACGATCGTCCGCCACGACTCGACGCGGAAGTACTGCGGTCGCGAGCCCTCGATCTCCTCGACGAGCAACAGCTCGAACGACGCGTCCGCGGCCTCGTACGTGTACCCGTGAGCCTCGGCGTCCTTGACGCGCTCGGTCACGCGCGAGAGCACGTCCGGACGCTGCGACAGGTCGAAGCCGAGCTCGCGGCCCTTGAGCTCGATCGACGCCCGGCCCGCCATGTCGGAGACGAGCATGCGCATGTCGTTGCCGATGAGCGCCGGGTCGATGTGCTGGTAGAGGTCCGGGTCGACGCGGATCGCGGAGGCGTGCAGCCCGGCCTTGTGCGCGAACGCGCTCGCGCCGACGTACGGCGAGCGCGCGAACGGCGAGATGTTGGTGATCTCGCTGATCGCGTGCGCGATGTGGGTGAGCTCCGGCAGTCGCGAGGTGCCCTCGTCGTCGCGCGCGAGCACCGGCAGGCCGTACTTGAGCTCGAGGTTCGCCACCACTGCGAGCAGGTCGGCGTTGCCCGTGCGCTCGCCGTACCCGTTGACGGTGCCCTGCACGTGCGTGCACCCGGCCTCGACGGCCGCGAGCGTGTTCGCCACGGCGCAGCCCGAGTCGTTGTGCGCGTGCATGCCCAGCACGACATCGGGGCCGAGCGCGTCACGGACCTCGGCGACGACCTGCGAGACCCACACCGGGACCATGCCACCGTTCGTGTCGCACAGCGCGACGACCTCGGCCCCCGCCTCGAACGCGGTCGCCGCCGCGGCACGCGCGTAGGCGGGGTCGAAGCGGTACCCGTCGAAGAAGTGCTCGGCGTCGACGACCACGCGGCGACCCTCGGCGACGAGGAGCGAGACGGTGTCGGCGATCATCGCGAGGTTCTCCTCGCCCGTGGTCCGCAGCGCCCGCTCAGCGTGGCGGATGTCGCTCTTCGCGACGAGCGCGACGACCGGCGCCTCGGAGTCGAGCAGGGCGCGCACCTGCGGGTCCTGCGACGCCCGGACACCGGGCTTGCGGGTCGCACCGAACGCCGCGAGCTCGGCGTTGCGCAGGTCCAGCTCCTTGGCCGCCCGCTTGAAGAACTCGGTGTCCTTGGGCACGGCGCCTGGCCAGCCGCCCTCGATGAAGCCGACGCCCAGCTCGTCGAGCAGCGCGGCGATCGCCAGCTTGTCGGCGACCGACAGCGCGATCCCCTCCTGCTGGGCGCCGTCGCGCAGCGTCGTGTCGTAGACCTGCAGGGTGCCGACCGGCGAGCCCGCGAGGTGCGGGAGGTCGACGCGCTGGTCGAGGTTCGCTTCAGGAGTCGCTGCGTTCACGGTGGTGCTCTCTTCAGGACGTGCGGAGTGCTCGGGACGCGTGCAGGTGGAGCTCGGGCCGGCGCGGGGGTGTCCTCGTGAGACGGACCCGCACCAACAAAAAGACCCCCCGGGGTACGGGAGGTCTGCGCGTCAGCGGGTGTGCCGACGCGCTAGTCGATAATCGAGGTCCACGGGGACATGCCGCCATGGTGACACACGCCACCCGCCGCGGTCACGCCCGGCACGCCGGGTTCCACCCCTCGGACGCACGCGCGAGCGGCAGCGCCTCGAGATGCGGCCGGCCGCGAGGTCACTAGCGTGAATCGGGACGACGACGCTCGTCGTCCGCACACCTGGAGGCCCGCGTGAGCGCACTGCCCCCTGATCCGCCACCCGACCGTCAGCCCGTCACCCGGCGGATGCCGCCCGTCGTCCCCGAG
>NZ_LFKW01000023.1:0-6280 GCF_001040865.1 Cellulomonas sp. A375-1
TCGAGCAGTACTGGGGCGGCCCGACGACCTACTCGCAGGAGCGGGGCCACCCGCGCCTGCGGATGCGGCACGCGCCGTACAAGGTCAACCCGGCCGCGCGCGACCGGTGGCTCGCGCACATGCGCACCGCGGTCGACTCGCTCGACCTGGCGCCGCTGCACCGCGCCGAGCTGTGGGACTACCTCGAGCGCGCGGCCCACTCGATGATCAACACGTTCGATGAGTGAGGCTCGTGAGAGTGTGCGGGGCATGACGACGCCCGACCCCACGACCGTGGTCCTCGACGCCCTGCGCCTGCAGCCGGACGCGATCGACCCGGACCGGTTCACGGGGACGAGCCTGCCGCAGCCGCACGGCCGTGTGTTCGGCGGCCAGGTGCTGGCCCAGACGCTGCTCGCGGCCGGCGCGACCGTCGAGGGCGACCGTCTGCCGCACTCGCTGCACGGCTACTTCCTGCGCGCGGGCGTGATCGAGGAGCCGATCACGTTCGCCGTCGAGCGGTTGCGCGACGGTCGCTCGTTCTCGGCCCGCCGCACGCACGCGCTGCAGCGCGGGGAGCCGATCCTGTCGATGACCGCGTCGTTCCAGGTCGAGCAGGACGGCATCGAGTACGCCGAGGAGATGCCTCACGACGTCCCGGCCCCCGAGGACGTGCGCTCGGTGTTCGACGTGCTCGGCCCGATCGACCACCCGGTCGCTCGCTTCTGGTCGCAGGAGTCGGCGTTCGACGTGCGGCACGTCGAGGGTGCGCTCTACCTGGGTCCGGCCCCCGAGCGCACGGGCCGGCAGATGGTGTGGATCCGCGCGCGCTCGCCCCTGCCCGACGACCAGCTGCTGCACCGCGCGTTGCTCGCCTACGCGTGCGACCAGGTGATGCTCGAGCCCGTGCTGCGCCGTGCGGGCCGCTCGTGGGTCACCCCCGGGATGGCGATCGCGAGCCTCGACCACGCGATCTGGTGGCACCGCGACGTCCGCGTCGACGACTGGCTGCTGTACGTGCAGTCGACCCCCGGCGCGCAGGGTGGTCGTGGGCTGGGTGCGGCGCGCGTGTTCACGCGGGACGGCATCCTCGTCGCGTCGATCGCCCAGGAGGGCATGATCCGGGTCCCCTGAGGCTGCGTCGCAGGGCCGCGGAACCCGCCCCCACCTGCGACGTTCCTCACCTTCCGGACGTAGCGCGCGTTCGACGCGCGCACCGGCCCGCGGTGCCGCATGCTGCGGTCCATGCCGTCGCTCCGTCCGTCGTTGACCCGTGCCCTCCTGATCCTCGTGGCGATCGTCGCCTGGCTCCTGATCGGCTCCCTCGGTGGCGCCGCCCAGGGCAAGCTGTCGCAGGTCCAGACGAACGACGCCGCCGCGTTCCTGCCGTCGTCGGCCGAGTCGACGCTCGCCGCCGAGGCGAGCCGGGAGTTCGTCGAGTCCCCCGCGTTGCCCGCGCTCGTCGTCCTGACCCCGCAGGACGGTGGCCCGGTCTCCGACGAGCAGGTCGCGGCGGTGACCGAGGTCGCGCAGTCGTTCCCCGACCACGCCGTGCCCGGCACCGACGAGACGTGGGCGGACTACCTGACCGCCGAGCCCGTGGTCACGCCCTCGCAGGACGGCGAGGCCCTGCTCGTCATCTACTCGCTCGACGCGGACCGCGCCGAGGACCTCATCGGCGACGAGGAGTCCGTCACCAACGCGTTCGTCACCGACCTGCGCGCGACGCTGCTGGACGAGCTCGGCGCGAGCGCCGACTCCGCCGGCGAGCTCGGCCTCAACGCCTGGGTCACGGGCCCCGCGGGCTTCGTCGCCGACCTGGTGACCGCGTTCGGCGGCATCGACGGCGTCCTGCTGATCGTCGCGCTCGTCGCGGTCCTGCTCATCCTCGTCGTTGTCTACCGCTCTCCCCTGCTGCCGCTCGTCGTGATCCTGACCGCCGTCTTCGGCCTGTGCCTGGCGGGGCTCGTCGTGTACACCCTCGCGGACGCGGGCACGATCGTGCTCAACGGGCAGGCGCAAGGCATCCTGTCGATCCTGGTCGTGGGCGCGAGCGTCGACTACGCGCTGCTGCTGGTGGCTCGCTACCGCGAGGAGCTGCGGCACGCCGAGCACCCTGCGGAGGCGATGCGGCGTGCGTGGCGCGCGTGCCTCGAGCCGATCGCGGCGTCCGCCGGCACCGTCATCGCCGGTGTGCTGTGCCTCCTGCTCTCGGACCTCGGCTCGAACCGGAGCCTCGGACCGGTCGCGGCGATCGGCATCGCGTCCGCACTGCTCGCCGCCCTGACGCTGCTCCCCGCGATCCTGCTGGTCGCGGGTCGGCGCTCGCGCGGCTTCTTCTGGCCGCGCGTCCCGCGCCCGGCCGCCGCCGACGCCCCCGCCGCGCCGGACGTCACCACGCAGGGCGCGGGCGGGCTGTGGGGGCGACTGGCCCGGTGGGTCGCGCACCGCGCGCGGCGGGTGTGGGTGGTGACCGCGGTCGTGCTGCTCGGGTTCGCGGCGTTCCTGCCGACGTTCGACGCGTCCGGCACGAGCGACTCCGACGTCTTCCGCACCGAGGTCGACGCGGTGACCGGCGAGCAGGTGCTCGCCGAGCACTTCCCCGCGGGTGCGGTCCAGCCGATCACGGTCATCGTGCCGGAGGCGGACGCGACCGCGGTGAGCGAGGCGGTCGCCGCGGTCGAGGGCGTCGAAGCCGTCGCGCCGTACACCGGCGCCCCCGCGGGTGCGCCCGGCAGCGGCGACGCGCCGCCGCTCGTCGTCGACGGCGACATCCGGCTCGACGTGACCACGACCGCCCCGTCCGACACCGTCGAGGCGCAGGACACCGTGCGCGACGTGCGCACCGTGGCGCACGCGACGTCGCCCGACGCGCTCGTGGGTGGCGCAGCGGCCGAGAAGGTCGACACGATCGACGCCGCGCAGCGCGACCTGCAGGTGATCGTGCCGATCGTGCTCGTCGTGATCGTCCTGATCCTCATGCTGCTGCTGCGCTCGGTCGTAGCCGCGCTGCTGCTGCTCGTCGCGAACGTGCTCTCGTTCGCCGCGACGCTCGGGCTCGGCGCGATCCTGTTCGAGCACGTCTTCGACTTCCCGGGCGCCGACCCGACCGTCCCGCTCTTCGCGTTCGTGTTCCTCGTCGCGCTCGGGGTGGACTACTCGATCTTCCTCATGACGCGCGTGCGTGAGGAGTCGGTGCGCGACGGCACGCACGTGGGCGTGGTGCGCGGGCTCGCGGTGACGGGCGGCGTCATCACGTCCGCCGGCGTGGTCCTCGCGACGACGTTCGCGGCGCTCGCCGTCATCCCGCTGCTGTTCCTGGTGCAGCTGGCCTTCCTCGTCGCGTTCGGCGTGCTGCTCGACACCTTCGTCGTGCGGTCGCTGCTCGTCCCGGCCCTCGTGCACGACCTGGGTGACCGCGCCTGGTGGCCCGCCCGGATCGGGGCGCGCCGCACGGGCACGCGCGTCGCGGCTCCCGCTGTCGAGGTCCCCGCTGTCGAGGTCCCCGCTGTCGAGGCGCCTGCCGTCGAGCGTCCGACGGGCGGGCGCCCGGACGCCGGGTGAGACTGCGCGGATGGTGCGACTACGCCGCGTCCGGATCGACGCGCCCGGCTGGACGCGACGCCGTGCCGGGTCGGGGTTCGTCTACCTCGACCTGGACCGCGTCCGGATCACCGACGACGAGCACCTGACGCGGATCGTCTCGCTCGCGATCCCGCCCGCGTGGCAGGACGTCTGGATCTGCCCGTTGCCGCACGGGCACATCCAGGCGGCGGGCCTCGACGACGCTCGTCGGCGGCAGTACCTGTACCACGCGCAGTGGCGCGCCCGCCGCGACCGCCTCAAGCACGACCACGTGCTCGAGGTCGCGGCGCGGCTGCCCGCTGCGCGCCGCCGCGTGCGCCGCGACCTGCAGCTGGACGGCTTCCCGAGGGACAAGGCGCTCGCGCTCGCGTTCCGGTTGCTCGACCTCGCCTACCTGCGCGTGGGCGGCGAGGGGTACGCCGCGCGGCACGGGTCGTACGGGCTCGCGACGCTGCGCAAGGACCACGTGCGAGTCCTGCCTCCGGTGACGCAGGACGACCCGGGACGTGTGCACCTGCACTTCCCCGCCAAGTCGGGTCAGGTCCGCGACACGGTCGTCGAGGACGACGACGTCGCGCGCCTGGTCCGCACGCTCGTGCGCCGCCGCGACGACAGCGACGAGCTGCTCGCGTGGCGCGACGACGCCGGCTGGCACGACGTGACCAGCGCCGACGTCTCGGCGTACGTCAAGGCGCGGCTCGGCGAGGACGCGACGCCCAAGGACTTCCGCACGTGGCACGCGACCGTCCTGGCCGCGCGTGGCCTCGCCGCGGCCGGTGCCGCCCCGTCGTCGGACCGTGCGCGCCGCCGCGTCGTGACGCGCGTGGTGCAGGACGTCGCCGACGAGCTCGGCAACACCCCCGCCGTGTGCCGCGCGTCGTACATCGACCCGCGCGTGGTCGACCTGTGGGAGCGCGGCACGACGATCCGGCCGACCCGCTCGCAGGCGGTGGCCGAGCGCGAGACGCTCGCTCTGCTGACCTGAGGCGCGCTCCGGGTGCGCGCGCGGGTCCGCGACCGCAGACTGCGACGATGACCCTGCCACCCGACCTCGCACCGCAGCCCGTCGCGGACACGCTCGTCGGGCTCGTCCCGGGCACGGACGCGAGCGGGCGACCGCGCGCCGACGCGCCGCTGGCCGTCGTCACGGGCGTGACGGGCTACGTCGGCGGTCGGCTCGTCCCCGAGCTCCTCGCCGCCGGCTACCGCGTCCGCGCGCTCGCGCGGACTCCTGACCGCCTGCGCGGACGCCCCTGGTACGACGACGTCGAGGTCGTCCGGGCCGACGCCGCGCGTCCCGAGGAGATCGGTCCCGCGCTGCGCGGCGCCGACGTCGCGTACTACCTCGTGCACGCGCTCGGCACGGGCCGCGGGTTCGCCGAGCGCGACCGCTCCACCGCGACCGCCTTCGCACAGGCCGCCCACGCGGCCGGCGTGGGCCGCCTGGTGTACCTGGGCGGCCTCACACCGGACGACGAGGAGCTCTCGGCGCACCTGGCGTCACGTGCCGAGGTCGGGGAGATCCTGCTCGCCAGCGGCGTGCCCACGACCGTGCTGCGTGCCGCGGTGATCCTCGGCTCGGGGTCGGCGTCGTTCGAGATGATGCGCTACCTCACCGAGCGGCTGCCCGCGATGACGGTGCCGCGGTGGGTCGACAACCGCATCCAGCCGATCGCGATCCGGGACGTCCTGCGCTACCTCGTCGGCGCGGCGGCGATGCCCGCGGACGTCAACCGCGCGTTCGACATCGGCGGTCCCGACGTGCTGACCTACCGCGACATGATGCAGCGCTACGCGCAGGTCGCCGGGCTGCGCAGGCGGCTCATCGTGGGGGTCGGGGTGCTCACGCCCCGCCTGTCGAGCCTGTGGGTCTCGCTGGTCACGCCCGTGCCCGGCGGGCTCGCGCGACCGCTCGTGGAGTCGCTCGTGCACGAGGTCGTGTGCCAGGAGCACGACATCGCCGCGCACGTCCCCGACCCGCCCGGCGGCCTGGTCGGGTTCGAGCGCGCGGTGCGCCTCGCGCTGCACCGGGTGCAGGAGGCCGCCGTCACGACGCGCTGGTCGTCGGCGTCCGTCGCGGGCGCGCCCTCCGACCCGCTGCCGAGCGACCCGGACTGGGCAGGCGGGTCGCTGTACGTCGACGAGCGACGCGTGCAGGTCGACGCGTCGCCCGCGGCGCTGTGGCGCGTGATCGAGGCCGTGGGCGGTGAGCGCGGCTGGTACTCGTGGCCGCTCGCGTGGCGGGTCCGCGGCCTCGTCGACCGGCTCGCGGGAGGGCCCGGGCTGCGGCGCGGCCGACGCGACCCCGGCCACCTCCTGGTCGACGACGCCGTCGACTGGTGGCGCGTCGAGGCGCTC
Organism: Cellulomonas sp. A375-1; assembly: GCF_001040865.1. Lineage (NCBI taxonomy): Bacteria > Bacillati > Actinomycetota > Actinomycetes > Micrococcales > Cellulomonadaceae > Cellulomonas > Cellulomonas sp. A375-1. Next base: position 5,923 of record NZ_LFKW01000023.1, read on the forward strand.
GAGCCCGGTCGGCTGCTGCGCCTGCGCGCCGAGATGCGCGTGCCCGGGCTCGCGTGGCTCGAGCTCCGCGTCGAGCCGCCCGACGACGACCCGGGCGACGAGAGCGACGCAGAGGCGTGGACGCGCGCGCCCGTCGTGTTCGTCCAGCGGGCCCTGTTCCACCCCACCGGCCTGGCCGGGCAGGTGTACTGGTGGTCCGTGGCGCCGTTCCACGGCGTCGTCTTCGGCGGCATGCAGCGCAACATCGCCGCGGCCGCCGAGCGCGCCCACCGCGCGATGGTGCGCCGCAGCCCCTGAGCGCGCGGCGGCGCGGGCCACGCCGGTCAGCCCCGGCGCCACCAGCGACGCTCGCGCGCGT
>NZ_LFKW01000024.1:0-22002 GCF_001040865.1 Cellulomonas sp. A375-1
CCGGCGCGGGGGCCAGACCGACCGGCGGACCCCAGGCGAGCGCGTCGAGCACCGCGCGCGCGGGTGCGCCGAGCGGTTCGTCGTCGTCCGGGAGCGCGCTCGTGAGGCTGGTGGTCGGGCTCGTCGGGGTGCCCGCCGGGCCGCTGCGCGCGGCGGGGCCGCTGACCTCGACCGCGAGGCCCGCAGGGTGCGCGTCGAGCAGGTCCGCCAGGCCGGGGGCCACGCGCAGCACCGCGTCGGCGCTCAGGCTCTCGGTCCGCTCGTCGTCCGGGCCCTGGTCGGCGTACAGCAGCGCGAGCGTCAGGGCGTCGTCGACCGCGCGTGCGACCTCGGCGTCGCGCCGGCCCGCGATCGCGTCCTGCAGCGCGGCGCTCGTCGCACCGTCGAGCACGACCGCGGCCTCGAGCACCTGCAGGACGACGGCGTCCACGGACGCGAGCGCGCGCTCCAGGCTCGCGCGACCCGTGGCGCGCACCGCGAGCGACGTGAGGTTCCCCGGCGACGGCGAGGCCAGGTCCGGGCGGCGTGCGAGCAGCGCACCGAGGCGCTCGTCGGACGACGACCGCAAGAACCCGGTGAACGTGGACATCCGCTCCACGATACGTGGCCTCGCGGGGGCGGGGGCCCCGGGCGCGGGACGTGGACCCGACGCGCGGGCTCGTCAGCCGGCGGCGCCGGCCGCGGGAGCGGCGCGCGGACGACGACGCCCGCGGCCGATAGCGTCAGGGCAGGACGTGTCGGACGTGGAGGGTGACGTGGGCGAGCTGACGGGGCTGTACGACGAGGCGCGGGCGCTGCTGCCGGAGCTGGCGGCGCTGCGGCACGAGCTGCACAAGGTGCCCGAGCTCGCGCTCGACCTGCCCAAGACGCAGGCCCTCGTGCTCGAGGCGCTGTCCGGCCTGGGCCTGGAGGTCACGGTCGGCGCAGAGCTGAGCTCGGTGGTCGCGGTGCTGCGCGGCGCCCGGCCCGGCCCCGCGGTGCTGCTGCGCGGCGACATGGACGCGCTGCCCGTGACCGAGGAGACCGGCGAGCCGTTCACGTCCGAGCACCCCGGCCTGATGCACGCGTGCGGCCACGACATGCACGTCGCCGGGCTCGTCGGCGCAGCCCGCCTGCTCGCCGCGCGGCGCGAGGAGATCGCCGGCGCGGTCGTGTTCATGTTCCAGCCCGGCGAGGAGGGCGACGGTGGCGCGGAGATCATGATCCGCGAGGGCGTGCTCGACGCCGCCGGTGAGCGTGTGGTCGGCGCCTACGGCGTGCACGTGTCGTCGGGCCTGCTGCCCGGCGGGGTCGTCGGCGGTCGACCGGGGACGCTCATGGCCGCGCCCGACTCCGTCACCGTCACGGTGCGAGGTGCCGGCGGGCACGGTTCCGCACCGCACCGCGCGCTCGACCCGGTGCCGGTCGCCGCGGAGATCGTGCTCGCGCTGCAGGCGATGGTCACGCGGCGGTTCGACGTGTTCGACCCGATCGTCGTGACGGTCGGGTCCATCCACGCGGGCACCGCGAACAACATCATCCCGGCCACCGCGACGCTCGAGATCACCGTCCGCACGTTCTCGGAGGCGACCTGGCTCGCCGCGCCCGAGCGGCTGCGCGAGGTGTGCGAGCACGTCGCCGCGGCGCACGGACTGACCGCCGACGTCGACTACCAGCGCGGCTACCCGGTCACCCGTAACGACCCGGCCGAGCTCGAGCGCACCGCACGGCTCACGCGCGAGCTGCTCGGCGACGACGCGTGGTTCGAGATGCCGCAACCGCTCGCGGGCGGCGAGGACTTCTCCTACGTGCTGCAGGAGGTGCCCGGCGCGTTCGCGTTCGTCAGCGCGCTGACGCCCGGCGCGGACCCCGCGACCGCCCCGTACAACCACTCGCCGTACGCCCGGTTCGACGACTCCGCGCTCGCCACGAGCGCCTCGCTCCTGGCCGCGCTCGCGCTGGACCGCCTCGCCGAGGGCTGACCGGGACGGCATGCTCCCCGCTCGTCATCGCACCTCACGCGTCAGGTGACGGTAGGTGCCGACGACCGCCGGCACGGCCAGCCAGATCAGCGCCGACGTGACGACGGCCGCCGCCGGTGTCGACGCGGGCTCTCCCGTCACGATCGACGACCATCCCGGCGTTCACCTCGTCACCATCACCACGACGGCCGCGGCTGCCCCGAGCAGCGCCACCGCGCCCCAACGGGCTGAGCGCTCGCGCAGCGCTGCGACGAGACCGCTCACCAGCGCCAGGAGCGCGACGACTCGCACCGCCTGGCTCACGCCGTTCGTCCGTCCGAGGGGTACCGCGACGGCCGCGGCCACCCCGAGCAGCACCCACCCCGCGCCCGCGAGGGCACGCGAGTACCCCTCGGTGTCCTCTGGCGCTTCCTGCGTGTCCTGTTCTCGGTTCAGCTGGCTCACTGCTCCTCAACTCGTGCGGTACGGAGGGCCGAGGCGCTGGCCCTTGCTCGTACGCCCGGTACGTCCGCCTCGAGCACCGCGGGGCCGATCCCGTTCGGTCCGACCGTCCCCGGGCTCGTCGGACCGGGGTGCGAGGGTGCGCTCACCGCGGCTGAACCGGTCGCTGTTGCCGCAGCGCAGCCGGTCCGCTGCGGGGGCGCGATGGGTGCGTCCCCGCAGCCGGGACGGCCGCCGCCGGTGGTGTTCCCGCGACTCCCTGCCCTGGCGAGGAACCTTGGCCGTATCGGGTGTTGTGCGTCAACCGTCACAAGACGGACCTGTGGACAGCCGTGTCCCTCTGGGCCGGGTCGCTCGCCGCGTCCCAGTCGCTCGGGCGGAAGGCGCCCGTGAACGACGCCGGCGCTCCCGGCGCGTCCGTGTACCTGTCCTCATGGCGGCTCGCCGTCAGCGGACCACGAGCGGCGTGCGCCGCTGTTCGCGCGAAGGGACGTGCCCGGCCCGGTAGCCTTGCTCCGACGTAGCTCTTCTCACGACAGGGGTCCGCCGTGCCTACCGGCAAGGTCAAGTGGTTCGACACCGAGCGCGGGTTCGGGTTCATCGCCGCCGACGACGGCGGCGAGGTGTTCCTGCACGCCTCGGCGCTGCCCGCGGGCGTCACGGCTCCCAAGCCCGGCGCCAAGGTGGACTTCGGCGTGGCCGACGGCAAGCGCGGACCGCAGGCGCTGTCCGTCAAGCTGCTCGACCCGATCCCGTCGGTCGCCAAGGCGCAGCGCCGCAAGCCCGACGAGATGGTCGTGCTCGTCGAGGACCTCATCAAGGTCCTGGACCGGGTCGGCGGCGACCTGCGCCGCGGCCGCTACCCCGACGCCGCGCGAGGCAAGGCCTACGCGGCCGCGCTGCGCGCCGTCGCCGACGAGCTCGAGGGCTGATCATGGCCACTGCCACCCGCATCAAGGACGCCGTGCTGGGCTCGGCCGTCGACCTCGCCCGTGAGGTCGCGATCGAGATCGCGGTCGACCCGTCCGACGTGGGTGAGCACCTCGGCGTCGTCGTCGAGGGTGAGCGCCTGGTCTCCCACCGGTTCGCGTGCCTGTCCCGCGGCTACCGCGGCTGGGAGTGGACCGTCACGGTCGCGCGCGTGCCGCGCGGCCGCACCGCGACGGTCTGCGAGGCCGAGCTCCTGCCCGGCCCCGACGCGATCCTCGGCCAGGCGTGGGTGCCGTGGTCGGAGCGGCTGCGCCCCGGCGACATCGGCCCGGGCGACGTGCTCCCGTTCCGCGCGGACGACCCGCGCCTCGAGCCGGGCTGGACGCGCACGGGCGACCCCGAGCTCGACGAGGTCGCGATCGACGAGCTCGCCCTCGCCCGCGTGCGCGTGCTCGCGCCCCAGGGACGTGACGAGGCCGCCGAGCGCTGGTACCGGGGGTCGCGCGGCCCGACGAGCCCCGGCGCGCTGGCCTCCGCGGGTGCCTGCTGGTCGTGCGGGTTCCTGGTGCCGCTGCAGGGTGCACTCGGCACCGTCTTCGGCGTGTGCGCGAACGAGTGGTCGCCCGACGACGGTCGCGTCGTCTCCCTCGACCACGGCTGCGGCGCGCACTCCGAGACGGACGTCGACCCCGCCCCGAGCGACTGGCCCAAGCCCGACCCGCTCATCGACGAGCTCCGCGTCGAGCTGGTCGACCTGGCTCCTGCGGCCGACGAGCCCGCTGCGGTGGAGCCCACCTCCGACGAGGCTGCGTCCGACGAGGTCGCGGTGGTCGACGAGGTCGCCGTGGTCGAGCCCACCCCCGACGAGGCCGCCGTGGTCGAGCCCACCCCCGACGAGGCCGCCGTGGTCGAGTCCGGCTTCAGCGAGCTCGCGCTCGCCGGGTCCCCGACCGACGAGCCTGCGGTCGTCGAGCCCGCGGCCGATGAGGCCCCGCTCGACGAGGTCGTGGTCGACGAGAGCGTGGTCGAGGAGAGCGTGGTCGACGAGACGGCCGTCGGCGAGGGTGTGGCCGACGACGCGGTGGTCGACGAGGTCGTGGTCGACCAGGGCGTCGCGGTCGGGCTCGACGACGTGAGCGATGCCAGTGGTGCCGACGCCGAGCCCGGCGACGAGTCCGGCTCGCCCGACGCGGAGCAGTGACGCAGGACCAGTTCGGCACCGCCGCCCTTCGCGCGGCGGCCCTGACCGCCTGGCGGTCGTCTCCCGCGCGGCTGCGTGAGGACGCGAACGTCGAGGAGGACCACGCGCGCGGCTACTACCGCGACCGCGTGGTCGTCGAGCTCGCGCAGAACGCCGCCGACGCGGCCGTGCGGGCCGGCGTGCCCGGCCGGCTCCTGCTGCGGCTGGCCCGCACCGACGAGGGCACGACGCTCGTCGCCGCGAACACGGGCGCTCCGCTCGACGACGCGGGCGTCGCGGCGCTGTCCTCGATGCGCGCCTCGGCGAAGCGCGACCACGGTGGCCCGGGCGTGGTCGGCCGGTACGGCGTCGGGTTCGCGGCGGTGCGCGCGGTGTCCGACGAGATCAGCGTGGTCTCCGCGACCGGCGCGGTCCGGTTCTCGCTGGCCGACACGGCGCAGGAGCTCGCGGACGTGGCGGAGCGTGTCCCGGCGCTCGCGCAGGAGGTCGTGCGGCGCGACGGCTCGTTGCCCGCGCTGCGGCTGCCGTTCGCCGCCGAGGGTCGTCCGCCAGAGGGTTTCGACACCGCGGTCGTGCTGGTGCTGCGCGACGAGGTCGCCGCCGACGAGGTGCGCAGCCTGCTGCACGCGGTCGACGACGCGCTCCTGCTCGCGCTGCCCGGGCTGACCGAGGTCGTCGTGGAGGACGAGACGTCCGACGGCGGGCCGCGCCGCGTCGCGGACGTGGCCTCGCGCTGGTTCGTCGCGACGTCCGCGGGTGACGTGCCGCGTGACCTGCTGACCGACCGCCCGGTCGAGGAGCGCGAGGCGACACGTTGGCGCGTCACCTGGGCCCTGCCGCGACGCATGGTCGAGCCCGACGGCCGGGCGCCGGACCCGTTCTCCGACGAGGCGCAGGGGGTGGCGGCGAGCGCTCGCGTCGTCCACGCCCCGACCCCCACCGACGAGCCCCTCGACCTGCCCGCGCTGCTCGTCGCGACGCTCCCGCTGGACCCTACGCGACGCCGCGTCGCTGCGGGACGGCTGACCGACGCGCTGCTGCGGCACGCGGCCGACGCCTACGCGACCCTCGCCGAGCAGCTCGCGAGCGCGGGCCACGACCCGCTGACGCTCGTGCCCACGACGCTGCCGACGGGCACGCTCGACGCCGCGCTCCGCCCCCTGCTCGTCGACCGCCTGGCCGCGGCCCCGATCCTCACCCCAGCCACCACCCCGCCCGCGACCCAGCCCGTGCTCAGGTCTGCGGCCGGTGTGGCCGGAGTATCCGCTGGGTCGGTGGGGGAGGACGGGGCGAGCCAGGGGTTGCTCCGGCCTGCGGCCGGTGTGGCCGGAGTGTCCGCTGGGTCGGTGGGGGAGGACGGGGCGAGCCAGGGGTTGCTCCGGTCTGCGGCCGGTGTGGCCGGAGTGTCCGCTGGGTCGGTGGGGGACGGGTTGGTGTCCGGCGGGGCGGTGCCGGATGGGTTCGTGGTGCCGCGGCGGGCCGTGGCGGTGGCCGGTGGCGGCGGTGCCGAGGCGTTGGCGGTGCTCGGGCGGCAGGTGGGGGCGCTCGTCGTCGTGCCGCCCGGACGGGACGCGCACGCGCGGCTGCTCGGGGTCGACGTACGACCGCTCGCCGAGCTCGTGGAGGAGCTCGCGGCCCCGGCCGACGACGAGGGATGGCCCGCGCTCTACGGCGCGCTCGAGTCGCTCGCGGCGGCAGACCCCGCGGGCCTCGAGTCGCTCGCCAACCTCCCGGTCCCGCTCGCGGACGGTCGCGTGGTCCGGGGCGCACGCGGCACGGTGGTGCTCGACGACGCGCTCGCGGGGCTCGTCCGGCCCGTCGTCGGGACGCTGGCACGCTGGGGCGTGCGCGTGGTCGACCCCGTCGCGGCGCACCCCCTGCTCGAGCGGCTCGGCGCGCGGGCCCCGGACGCGGTCGGGCTGCTGCGTCTCGCGCCGGTGCGCGAGGCCGTGCTGGCGTGGGACGAGGACGACGAGCCCGACGAGCCGGACCTCACGACGACCGTCCTCACGCTCGTCGCCGCGCACCTGCCGCCGCGCGACCCGGCCCGCTGGTCGGCGACGACGGACGCCGCGCAGGCGCTGCCCGGCGACGTCCGCGAGTGGTTGGCGCTGCTGCCCGTGGGCGCGGCGACCGGGGAGCGGGCACCCGCGGACGGTCTGGTGCTGCCCGGCTCACCCGCGCACCGCCTGCTCGACGAGCGGGTGCTCACCGCGGTGTCCGCCGAGGAGGTGGACCGCTGGGGCGCGGCGACGCTCGTCGCGGCCGGCGTCCGCGAGGTGCTCGTCACCGTCACGGTGCCGGACGTGGTCACCGAGGAGGAGCAGGACGAGGACGCGCCCGGGGCGTTGACCGCGCAGGCGCTCGACGGCTGGACCGAGTACGTCGAGCACCTGGCCGACGAGCTCGGCGCCGGCGCGTACCTGGGGGACCTGACCGCGGTCGCCGACCTGGACGCCGTGGCGAACGAGGCGTGGCCGCAGGTCCTCGAGCTCGTCGCGGGCGAGCCCGCGCTGCGCAGGGCGCTGCTCGAGGAGGTCCGCAGCGACCGGGGTGCGGTCGCGGAGTCGTACACGGCGTGGTGGTTGCGCGAGCGCTCGCCGCTGGGGCTCGGCGCACCGTTCGCCGTCGCCGACGACGGACCGCTGCGCGCGCTGCTGCCCGCCGCGCCGCGCGACGTCGCCCACCTCGACGTCCAGGTGCTGCGGGCGCTGGGCGGCGTCGCCGAGCCGCACGACCTGACGCCGCACGCCTGGACCGACCTGCTGGACTCCTGGCCGACGTCGACCGTGCTGGACGTCCGCGCGGCGACCGCGGTGTGGCGCCACGCGGCGCCGTCGCAGGCGCCCGAGCGGGTGCCGGCGCTCGTCGGACCGGGCCGGGTGATCGTGGTGCCCGCGCACGACGCCGCGGTCGCGCCGTGCCCGATGTGGTGGCAGCGTACGGACGTCGCAGCGCTGGTCCCCGCGCACGGCCACGACGAGGCGTTGCGCCTGTCGCGCGAGCTCGACCTGCCGCGCGTCTCCGAGCTGGCCCCGGGGGTGGTGACGCGCGAGGACGGTGTCGACGCGCCCGTGCCGCCGCAGGTGCACGACGTGCTGCCGGGGGCGCCGAGGCTCTGGTGCGAGCACGAGGACCTGCGCGTGGACCACGTGCAGGTCGAGTGGTGGGTCGACGAGGTCGCGGGTGAGCCGCGCCTGCACGCGACGACGCTCGCGGGCCTCGCGGCGGCACTCGCGCAGTGGAGCGGGCGGTGGGGGTTGCGTCACCTGCTCGAGCTCGCGCTCGCCGACCCCGAGCGTGCGGGAGAGCTCGCGCTCGACGCGGCGTTCGAGCAGCCGCCCGGGACGGGTGACGCGGCAGAGCCCGCGGCCCAGCCCGCGACCGAGGTCAGCCGACCGACGTCGTCGGCCGGCGCGTGAGCACGTCGACGAGCTGCCGGGTCGGGCCGTCGAGCTCGTCGAACGAGCGGCGGTAGAGCGACGCAGGTCCGCCGTACGGGTCGACGACGTCGTCGTCGCCGGGACCGAGCGCTGCGCGCTGCGCCGCGGCCAGGGGCAGCAGCGCGACGAGCCGCTCACCGGCCGTGCCCGCGGGCAGGCGCTGCAGGTCGACGGCACTCGAGAGCCGCGCGAGCTCGCGCAGCGTGAAGGTGCGGCGCACGGCGGCGGGCTCGAGCTCGACGACCGCGGTGCGGTGCTCGCGGGTCAGCGCCAGGACGAGCGATGCCTCGCGCACCAGGGCGGAGGTGAGCTGGCGGGCCACGAACCCGTCCGCGCGCGCCCCTGCGGCCTCGACCAGCTCGGCCATCGGTGGGGACATCGGGTGGCCGCGCATGGCCCAGGTGCCCGCGGACGACACCTCGACGTCCGTGCCCGCGAGCCCGGTCGCCAGGAGCCGCTCGACCGCGGGGGACCGGCAGATGTTCCCGGTGCAGACCACCAGCACGCGCGTCGCCATGGCGGACATCATGCCCGTTGCGGTGCGGTGGTCAGCGGTGCCGGACGGCCCAGAGGTAACCGAGGCCGCCGAGCGCGAGGCCCGTGGCGCACACCGCGACGGGCAGCCAGCCGGTCGTGCCCGTGCCGGCCAGCACGAGGCACACGACGAGGGCGAGCGCCCACAGCGCGCTGCCGACGACGGTCACGCGGGCGAGGTCCACCTGGACCGGGGGAGCGAGGGGGCGGGGCTCGGCGGGCACCCCCGCAGCCTACGGCCGGTGGGCGAGCGGGGCCGCCATGTGCGAGGCCGAGGCGAGGGCCTCGGGCATCGCCTCGAGGTAGACGCGCGCGACGTGTGCCGGGTCGAAGCCGGCGGCCAGGATCGCGTCGTCGTCGTCCGCCTCGTGCGCGAGCGCCGCCTGCAGCGCCGGGCCGTACGGTCCGCCCTCACCCTGCAGCGCCGCCGCGACGTCGGGCGAGACCCCCGACCGGTCGACGACGGACTCGACGGAGATCTTGAGCGCCGCGCTCACCGCGGACAGCAGCCCGACGGTGTAGCCGACCTCGTTGCCGCTGAGCCGCCACACGGCGAGCCCGCGCGTGATGACGGTCCAGAGCACGTCCACGGACGCCGGGTCGCTGCCGAGGACCACCGACGAGACCAGCGCGGCGAGCCGGTGCGGGCCGAGCAGGCTCACCGCGTGCGAGACGGAGTCGACGTGGTGCCGCAGACCGGTCGCCGAGGCGTTCACCGTCCGCAGCACGCGCATGGTGAGCTCGGGGTCGACGCCGACGGCGCGCACGATCTCCTGGTGGTCCGGCATCTCCTGCGAGAGGACACGCACGAGCTGCAGGTGCTGGGCCTCGCCCGCGGACACCGTGCGGCCCGTGCCGGGTGCCTGACGGCGCACGAGGGGCGCCTGGACGAGCTCCAGCTCGAGCTCGCGCGCGAGCCGGGCGAGCTCGGGGGTGTCGGCGTGCACGCCGATGACCCACACGCCCGCCTCCTTGAGCTGGGCGACGCGCGCCTGCAGGTTCTCGGTCAGGCGGCGCAGGTCGACCTTCGCCATGTCCACGAGCGGCAGCAGGGCGCGCTCGGCGAGGGTCCCGGTGAAGGACCCGAGCGCGACACCGAAGCCCAGCTCGCGCATCGCGACGAGCGCCTGCTCGGCGTACTCCTCGTGCACCCACGGGGCAGGCACCTCGACGACGAGGCTGCGCGGCGCGGTGGGGATGGTGACCTCTCCGCGGAGCATGGGCCCGGTGGCCCGCAGCACGACGGCGTTGTCACCGACGACCTGGCCGAGGTCGACGCGGTCGTAGGCGTCGCTGACCATGCGATCCTCGGCGGCGAGCGTCACGAGGGGACCCGAGTCGTCGACGCGGGCGTGCACGGCGTAACCGAACAGGGACCCGTCCGGATGGAGGAGGGCCTGGCGCTGGACGACGGCGGGCATCGAGGCTCCTGAGGCTGCAGGGTGTGGTTCTGACCAGACCATCGGCGCGCGTCGTGCGGGACTGAGGGTTTCGTCGGAACCGGCCTCGTGGCCGGTGCGGGGAGAGCGGCCGTGCTCAGCCCAGCGGTGCGCGCAGCGGCCAGTCGCCGTCGAGGACGAGCTGCGCGGCGGCCCCGGTCGCGACGTCCACGACGATCGGCGCGAGCAGGTTCGCGGTCGCGGGCTCGTCGTCGGTGGGCGGGTGCACGACGACCAGCGCTCGCCGCTCGCCGGACCCGGGCAGCTCCGGCTCGTAGCCGGGCAGGTACGCGTCGGGGTCGACGACGTACAGGCGCGTGGGCGGGCCGTCGAGCGAGCGGAGCGTGAACAGGCCCGCCGCGTCGGCCACGGGCTCGAGCACGTACGACGAGCGTCCGGGCAGGCCGGGCAGCTCGTCGGCGACCCGGAGCGTGGTCGGCAGCGTGGCGCCGCCGACCTGCACCGTCGCGGGCGCGCTCATCGCAGGAAGTCCAGCAGCGTGGGCTGGAGCACCTTGGCCGCGGCCCCGAGGGCGCCCTTGTAGGCGACCTCCTGGGACTGCAGGTCGAGGATGATCGTGGCGAGGTCGACGTCCTCGATGTCCGCCAGACGCGACTTCGTCTCGACCTCCTGCGCCGCGAGCGTCTGCTGCGTCGTGAGCACGTTCTTGTGCCGGGCGCCGACGCTCGCGAGCTCGGAGAGCATCGCGTCGAGGCGCGTGTCGATCGCGCCGATCTCGCCGGTCGGGTCCTGACCGGCGCGCAGCGTCGTCACGATCCGGTCGACGAGCGCGAACACCGAGGCGTTGCCCGAGCCGTACACGGCCTGGCCGTCGCCGTCGACGCGCACGGTCGTCGTGCTGCTGACGCGCCGCTCGACCGAGGCGCCCGTGCCGGTCCACGCGTAGGAGGCGTCGAAGGCGACGCCGGTGTCCGACGTGCCGGCGAACACGGACCGGCCGACGTACGTGGTGTTGGCGTTCGAGAGCATCGTGTCGCGCAGCGACTCGATCTCGTCGGCGAGCGCGTTGAGCGAGGACGGGCCGAGCGCGCCGTTGCCACCCTGGATGGTCAGGTCGCGCACCTTGCGCAGCGCGGCCGTCGACGACGTGATCGCGGTGTCGACCGTCTGCAGCCACGAGCCCGCGTCGCCCGCGTTGCGCGCGTACTGGGAGCTGACCCGCTGCTCCGAGCGCAACCGGAGCATGTCGGAGGCCGCGGCGGGGTCGTCGGACGGGACGTTGACCTTCTTGCCGCTCGACATCTGGTTCTGCAGGTCGGCCATCTTGCCGAGGTTGAGCTGCAGGTTGGCGAGCGTCGAGCGCTGCACCGTCTGGTGGGTGACGCGCGAGATCATGGCTGGCTCCTCATCGTCCGACGACGCCGGTGCGGTTGATCAGTGTGTCGAGCATCTCGTCGATCGCGGTCAGGACGCGAGCCGCACCCTCGTACGCGCGCTGGAACGCGAGCATGTTCACCGACTCCTCGTCGGTGTCCACACTGGCCTGCGCGAGCTGCTGCTGCACGGCGGTCGAGCGCGCCGCCTCGGCGACCTTCGCGCGCGAGCCCGCGCCGGCCGCACGCACGCCGAGGTCCACGACGACGGTGCTCCACTCGCTGTCCGGCCCGGTGGCGGACGTGCCGAGCGAGCCGATCACGTCCGCGATCGAGCCGTCGAGCGCTCCCGCGCCGGCCGCGGCGACTGCGATGTGGGTGGGGTCGTCGAGCGCGACGCTGAGGCCGAGGGCTGCGGGCAGCCCGGGGGTGAACGTGAAGAAGCTGCCGCCGGGGGTGCCGTCCGCGCGCACCGCGGTCGAGTGCAGGCCGTTGACCTGGGTCGCGATCGAGGTCGCGACCGCGTCGAGCCGCGCCGCGGTCTCGGCGAGCGGGCCGCCCGCACCCGTGCCGTCGGCCGGTGCGAGCACGGAGAGCTGACCGGCGACCCGGCCGCCGGTCAGGGCGACGGCCTGCGTCGGACGCTCGCTCCACACGACCGAGACCGACTGCCCCGGGGTCGCGGTGACCTGGTCGAACGCCGTGGCGCCGGCGATGCTCAGGGTGCTGACCCGCGTGCCACGGACCAGCGCGTTGCCGCCGACCATGACGTCGAGGCTGCCGTCGGGGCGCACGTCGGCGACCGCGCCGACCAGCGACGAGAGCTGGTTGACCAGCAGGTCCCGCTCGTCGGCGAGCTCGTGCGCGGTGGCACCCGAGGCCGTGATCGCGGCGATCCGGCCGTTGAGGTCCGCGATGCTCGCCGCGGCGCCGTTCACCTGGTCGACGAGCGCGACCGTGGTCTGCCGGGCCTGCACCCACTGCGTCCGCACGTCGGAGTAGAGCGTCCCGATGCGCTGCGCGACCGCGCGCGAGGACTCGAGCAGCACCGCGCGGCTCGAGGACTTGTCGGGGTAGTTGCCGACCTCCTGCCAGGCCGCCCACATGTCGGAGAGCTGGGTCGACAGCCCGGTCTCGCTGGGCTCGCCGAGCGAGCTCTCGAGCGTCGAGTACGCCTCGGCGCGCGCCGTCAGGTACGACGACGACGACGTCGCGACCCGCAGCTTGGCGTCGAGGAACACGTCGGCGAGGCGGTCGACGCTGGAGATGCGCGTGCCCTGGCCCGCGCCGTTGTTGGTGGAGAACAGGGACGGCACCTGCACCCCCGACACCGACGAGAACGTCGCGCGCTGGCGCGTGTAGCCCACGGTGTTGGCGTTCGCGACGTTCTGGCCGGCGACGTCAAGCGCCTGCCGCTGCGCGATCAGCGAGCTCAGCGCGGTGCCGAGCCCGGAGAAGGTGCTCACGGTCGGTGTCCTCCTGTCCGCCGTCGTCGGCGGGTCGGTGAGTGGGGGTCAGAGGGTGCGGTCGACGAGCAGCGCGTCGGCCCGGCGGCTCGTGCTCTGGCCGGTGCCGTCGTACGTGGCCACGTCGTGCATCGAGGCGAGGGTCTCCTGCGTCGCGCGGTGCGACATCGCGAGCAGCTCGCGGTTGCCGTCGGCGAGCTGGGAGATCTCGGTGGTGAGGGTCGCGAACGCGGCGCGGTGCTGGCGCAGCAGGTCGTCCCACGGCGCGGGTGCGGCGTCGGCCAGCTGCGCGAGGCTCGCGCCGTCGGGCAGGCCCAGCGCGGCGCACGCCGCCGACGCCTCGACCGAGCGGCCGAGCTCGGCGTCGCGGATCTGGTCCAGGACGGCCTCGACCTCACGCGTCGCGTGCGGCAGCCACCGCGTGCGTCCGCTCGTCAGGAGCAGCTGCTCCTCCTCGAGCTTGAACAGCAGCAGCTCGAGCAGCGAGCGCTCGTGCCACAACACCTCCGACAGGGCGTCGATGGTCATCTCACCTCCTTGGTGGACCGCGCCGCCCAGCAACCGGTCGGTGTGTCCTCGCCCGCACCCATCGGCAGGGACGGGCTGGTGCTGAACGTCTCGCGGTGGTCGTTTCGATTGTCTCGTGGGGAAGTGTCGCGATCGGGCGTGCGGCGCGCGATTGCTGCCCGGGTCAACAGGCTTCTGACCTGGACGGTCGTCCACCTGGGCGGCAGGTGAGGGCTCTTCGCTGTGATGTGCATCACACCGGCGTGTCGTGGGTGCTGCCACCCAGGTGAGTCCACACATCGGACACTGCGCAGGTCGGAGGCTGTATGCGCGCGACCCGTTTTCCGAATTGTTCCATCGTCGATGGGAGCGTTAACAAACGGGTCGCAGGACTGGACCTTCAAGGTCCGGTCCGCGGGCGCCGAACAGCATTTCGTGACCCAGCAGAACGATGTCGACGCCCTCGTCGTCTCGAACCTCCCGCTCGTCGGATACGCCGTGTCCGAGATGCTCCGGCGCGTGCCGCCGACCGTCTCGCGCGACGATCTCGCGTCGGCCGGGAGCCTCGCGCTCGTGCTCGCCGCGCGGTCGTACGACGCGACCACGGGCGTGCCGTTCGCGCGGTACGCGTCGCTGCGGATCCGCGGCGCGCTCGTCGACGAGCTGCGCTCGATGGACTGGGCCAGTCGAGGCGCACGGGCCCGGGTCCGTGAGCTCACCGACACCACCGAGCGGCTCACCGCAGCGTTCGGCCGGCCGCCGACCCGCGAGGAGCTCGCGTCCGCGCTGGGCACCCGGGTCGAGGCGGTCGACGAGGCGCGCAGCGACGCCGCCCGTCGCGTCCTGTCCATCGACGCGACCGACGGTCCCGGCATCGCCGACACGATCGCGGACGCGGGTCGCACGCCCGAGCAGGTCGTGCTCGCGAACGAGCGGCTGCGCTGGCTGCGCTCGGCGGTCGACACGCTGCCCGACCGCCTGCAGGCGGTGGTGCGCGGGATCTTCCTCGAGGACCGCTCCGTCGCGGAGCTGGCCGACGAGCTCGGCGTGACCCAGTCGCGCATCAGCCAGCTGCGCACCGAGGCGCTGGGCCTCCTGCGCGACGGGCTCAACACGCACCTCGACCCCGACCTCGTCTCGACGCCCGATCGGCCCGAGGGTGTCGCCGAGCGTCGTCGTCAGGCGTACTTCGCCTCGATCGCCTCGCGCAGCGCGCAGTACGCCGCTGCCGAGCGCCTCTCCTACGTGCCGAGCCCGGCGTCGTCGCCCTCGGAGGCGGCCCGCTTCGCCGGCTCTGCCTGACCCGCAGGACCGGCGCAGAAACTCGTCGCGAGAAATCCTCACCCGGGCCCCTCGGGAGCCGATCGGGAAGGTGTGCCCACGGAAGGGCTGACCTGACCCGACTCAAGGAGGAAGATCACGATGGGTCTCTCGATCAACAACAACATCGCGGCGATGAACTCGTACCGCAACCTCTCCACCACGCAGAACGACCTGAGCAAGTCCCTCGAGAAGCTCTCGAGCGGTCTGCGCATCAACCGCGCCGCTGACGACGCTGCCGGCCTCGCGATCTCGGAGGGCCTGCGGGCTCAGATCGGTGGCACCAAGCAGGCCGTCCGCAACGCTCAGGACGGCATCTCGGTCGTCCAGACCGCTGAGGGCGCTCTGACCGAGACCCACTCGATCCTCCAGCGCATGCGCACCCTGGGTGTGCAGGCCGCCAACGACGGTGGTCTGTCGACCACCGCCAAGGGCAACATCCAGGACGAGATCGACCAGCTCAAGACCGAGCTGACCCGGATCGCGGACACCACGAAGTTCAACGGCAAGACGCTGCTGGACGGCACCTACAACGGTTCCTTCCAGGTCGGCGCCAACACGGCGTCCGCCGACAAGATCGCCGTGGACCTCACCGCCGCGTCGATGAGCACCGCGGGCCTCGGCCTGTCGGCGATCGACGTCACGGGTGACGCGACGCAGTACCGCGGCACGGTCGACCTGTTCGGCGCGGCGCCGACGGCCACCGACGTCGTCATCAACGGCAACGCCTACGCGGTCGACCTGACCGGGTGGGCTGCCGGTGGCACCGCGGCGGACGCCGAGGCCAACCAGAAGCTCATGAACTCGGCGCTCTCGACGGCGCTCGCGGGCACGAACTTCGCGGCCGAGGCGGACTCGTTCGGCACGATCAAGCTCTCGGGCCCCGTCACGACCGCCGGTGCGGTCTTCGACGCGGCCGCGACCTCGGTCACGGTTGCCGGTGGTGGCGCCAAGGACGCGATCGACAAGATCGACACCGCGATCAACACGGTGTCGCAGACGCGTTCGCAGCTCGGTGCGGTCCAGAACCGCTTCGACCACACCATCAACAACCTCAACGTCGCGGTGGAGAACCTGTCCGCGTCGGAGAGCCGGATCCGCGACACCGACATGGCGCAGGAGATGGTCGCGTTCACGCGCTCGCAGATCCTGTCGCAGGCGGGCACCGCGATGCTGGCCCAGGCCAAGTCGCTCCCGCAGAGCGTCCTGCAGCTCCTGCAGTGACGTCTCCGGTCGTCTGACCGGACCCCAGCTCGGGTGCACGGCCGGCACCCCCATCGCCGGCCGTGCACCCGAACACTCGTTCTCCGTACGACACGAGCTCTCCGCAGGACCCCCGTCCTGCGGAGGACCCCAGCAGCGCAGGAGCAGCCATGCCGACGATCGACGGCCTCGTCAGCGGTCTCGACACGACCGCCCTGATCGACAGCCTGATCACGCTGCAGGCCGGCCCGCAGTCGCTGCTGAAGAACAAGCAGTCCACCGCGAGCTCGCTCGTCACCGCGCTGCAGTCGCTCAACACCAAGGTCGCCTCGCTCGCCGAGCACGCCGCCAAGGCGTCGAAGGCCCAGTCCTGGAACGCGGTCACGGCCTCCGCGAGCGGGTCCGGCGTCACCGCCGCCGCCAAGGAGGGCGCCCAGGCGGGCACGCTCACGCTGCGCGTCGGCGCGGTCGCGGCCTCGCAGTCGTCGCTGCTGACGCTCCCCGCGGCGGCCGACTACGGCACCGCGACCCCCACGTTCACGATCACGCGCAACGGCGAGACGACGAGCGTCACGGCCCAGAGCACGTCGGTGGCCGACGTCGTCGAGGCCTTCAACTCCTCCGGCTCGGGCGTGCGTGCGACCGCGATCAAGGTCCCCGAGCTCGATGGCGACGGCAACCCGACCGGCGGCACCACCTACCGCGTGCAGCTCACCGGCACGGACACGGGCGCCGCGAACGCGTTCACCGTGACGCGTTCCGCGACCGACGGCACCGCACCGGTGGCGCTCGAGCAGATCCGCGCCGCCGCGGACGCCTCCGTCACGCTCTTCGCGGGCACGTCCGCCCAGCAGACGCTCACCTCGGCGAGCAACACGTTCGAGGGCCTCATGTCGGGCATCGACGTGACGGTCAGCGCCGTGACCGCGGCCGACGCGCCCGACGTGACGCTCACGGTCGCGTCCGACAAGACCGCGCTGCGGGCGCTGGCGTCCGGGCTCGTCTCCAACCTCGGCGCGATCCTCGGCGACATCACCTCGCGCACCGCGTCGACGACCTCGACCGCGTCCGACGGCGGCTCGGTCGTCAAGGGCGGACTGTTCTCGGGCGACTCCACGATCCGCTTCCTGCAGCAGAACCTCCTGGCGCAGGCGTCCGCGCCCGTCAACGGCGTCTCGCCGTCCGACGTCGGCATCGTGATCGGCAAGGACGGCACGTTCTCGTTCGACCAGGAGAAGTTCGACGCCGCGCTCGCGGCCGACCCCTCGCGGGTCCAGTCGATCGTCAGCACGGTCGCCGAGCGCCTCGCGGGCACCGCGAAGTCGGCCTCGGACTCCAGCACCGGCAGCCTGACGCTGTCGATCCAGTCGCAGCAGGCGCTCGTCAAGGACCTCGGCGAGCGGATCACCGACTGGGACGACCGCCTCGCGATGCGTCGCACGTCGCTCGAGCGCGTGTACGCGGCGCTCGAGACGTCGATGGCGAACCTGCAGTCCCAGTCGAGCTACCTGACCAGCCAGATCAACGCGCTGACGTCGTCCAAGTCGAGCTGACCCCGGAGAAGCCATGTACTCAGCACGCGCGAGCTACGTCACCGCTGCGGTCGAGACCGCCGCACCCGCCAAGCTCGTCACCATGCTGTTCGACCGCCTGCTGCTCGACGTCGACCGCGCGAGCGCTGCGTTCGAACGAGGCGAGACGCTCGAGGGCCGCACGCTGGTGCAGCACGCCCAGGACATCGTCGCCGAGCTCATGGCGAGCCTCGACGTCGCGGCGTGGGAGGGCGGTCCCGCCCTGATGTCGGTCTACGCCTTCCTGTACTCCTCGCTCGTCGACGCCGCGCTCACGAGCGACGTCGCGACCCTCGCGTCGTGCCGTGAGCTCATCGCGTCCCTCACCGCGACGTGGCACGAGGCCGCCGAGCTCGCAGTCGCCGGCACGGCTCCCGCGGCGGCTGCGACGCCCGCCGGCGCCGGTCTGCTCGGGATCGGCTGACATGAGCGCGCCCGGCCTCCGGCCGGCACCACCCGCCGACGAGGCGACCTGGCAGCACCGCTGGGAGGAGGCGCTCGCCTCGTTCGAGGTCGACCTCGTCGCGGCCGAGGAGCTGCTGCGCGTCGCGCACCTGCCCGGCGTCGCCGAGGTCGCCGAGCTCTCGTCGTGGCACCCGCCCGCCGACCTCGGCCCCCTGCCCGCGCCGCTGCTCGCGCGCGCCCAGGCGGTCCTCGAGCGCCAGATCGAGGTGGCCGGGCTCATCGCCCAGGCCGCGGCCTCGTCGCGCCGCCAGATGGCGACGACGCGAGCCCTGCGCGCGCGCCCCGAGGCCGTCCCCGTGTACCTCGACGCGCAGGGCTGACCTCGGCCGAACGGGTGAGAGCAGATCCCGACCGCTCGAACTGCTCACGAACCGCCTCGAGGCTCCGATGGGCCACTGTGAGCACGGACAGCTCACCCAGCAGGCCACGGATGGCCGCCCCGCCCTCGCGGATGAGGCGAAACCTGTGGGCCTTCTCGACTCTGTGAGCTACAACGCGGTCAACACCGCGCTCGACGCTCTCGCGCTGCGCCAGCGCGCCATCGCCGACAACGTCGCGAACATCCAGACGCCGGGCTACCACGCCCAGGTCGTCGAGTTCGAGGACGCGCTCGCGCGTGCGGTGGGCCGCGGCTCGGGCGTCGCCGACGCCACGGTGCGCCGCTCGCTCGCCCCCACCCAGCTCAACGGCAACAACGTCAACCTCGACGAGCAGACCACGCTGAACGTCGAGACCAACCTGCGCTACCAGCTCGCGACGCAGGCCGTCGGCGGCCAGTACTCGTCCGTCCGCGCAGCGATGAGGACCTCCTGATGAGCATCTTCGGCGCGATCGGCATCGCGCAGTCCGGCCTGACCGTGCACCGCACGTGGCTGGACGCCGTGTCCGACAACCTCGCGAACGTCTCGACCGTGACCTCGACCGACGAGGCCGCGTTCCGCGCGCGGTACGTCGTGGCGCAGGAGACCCCCGGCGCCGAGGGCGGCGCGCGGGTGGTCGGCGCGGCGTTCGGCTCGGCGGAGGGCCGGATCGTGTTCGAGCCCGGGCACCCGCTGGCCGACGAGAACGGCTACGTGCGCTACCCCGACATCGACATGGCGAGCCAGATGGCTCAGCTCGTGATGGCGCAGCGCGGCTACCAGGCGAACGCCGCCGTGGTCGACCGCGCCAAGGAGACCTACACCGCCGCACTCCAGATCGGACGCTCCTGATGCCCACCCCCGTCGCGCCGATCGGCGCGTTCATGCCGACGGCCGTCACGGCCGTCGCCCCGTCCACCGCCGCGGGCGGGCTGGACGCCGCAGCTGCCGCGTCGGGAGCGCAGTTCGGCTCCGTGCTCAGCTCCGTCGACTCGCTGCAGGCGATGCAGTCGAAGACCGCCGGCCTCGCGGTCGCGGCCGTCACGGGTGACCTCGAGAACGTCCACGACTACACGATCGCGGCGGCCGAGTCGTCGCTCGCGCTCGAGCTGACCGCGGCCGTGCGCAACAAGGCCGTGGACGCGTTCAACGAGATCATGCGGATGCAGGCCTGATGCCCGCGCAGATGCAGGCCGCCCTGGGCAAGCTCACGGGTGCGGTCAAGGAGTTCTCGCTCGCGCAGCGCACGCTCGCCGTGATCGGCGTCGCGGTGCTGGTCCTGGGCGCGGTCGCGCTCACCTCGTGGCTCGGCAAGCCCGCCATGAGCCCGCTGTTCACGAGCCTGTCCGGCGCGGACGCCGCGGCGGTCGTCGACGAGCTCGACGCGCAGGGCGTGCCGTACGAGCTCGCCGACGGCGGCGCGTCCGTCCTCGTGCCCGCGTCGCAGATCTACACCCAGCGCATCCGGCTCGCCGCGGCGGGCATCCCGGAGAACTCCGACGGCGCCGGTTACTCGCTGCTCGACGACATGCCGATGACGTCGAGCGAGTTCCAGCAGGAGAAGACCTACCAGCGCGCGCTCGAGGGCGAGCTCGCCCGCACGATCGGCGCGATGGACGGCGTCGACAGCGCCACCGTGCGGCTCGCGATGCCCGAGGAGAGCGTCTTCACGGCGACGGTCGGGGAGCCGACCGCGTCGGTCTTCGTCCGGACGCGCGCCGGCAAGTCGCTGACGAACGACCAGGTCGAGGCCATCACCCACCTCGTGGCCGCCGGCATCCCCGACATGGTGCCGAACGACGTCGCGCTCGTCGACGCGTCCGGGCAGGTCCTGTCCGCGGTCGGCTCGGGCACCACCGGTCGCTCGGGCGGCGAGGCCAGCGACTTCGAGGAGCGCGTGCGCGCCTCGGTCCAGGCCCTGCTCGACCGCGTCGTCGGCGCGGGCAACTCCGCCGTGACCGTCACCGCGACGCTCAACTTCGACGAGAGCCAGCGGACCACGGAGACGTTCGGCTCGACGCCGGAGACGCCGCCGCTCGCGTCGTCGACGACGACCGAGGAGTACACCGGCACCGGCACCACGCCCACGGGTGTGCTCGGCCCGGGCGAGGACGGCGTCAACCCGGTGACGACCCAGGAGGGTGGGACGTACAGCTCGACGAGCGAGGACCTCACCAACGCGGTCAACAAGACCACCGAGACGGTCGTCGCGGCGCCGGGCTCGGTCGAGCGCCAGTCCGTGGCCGTCGTCGTCGACTCGGCCGCGGCCGCGCGCCTGGACCTCACCGAGCTGCAGGCGACCATCGCCGCCGCGGCCGGCATCGACACCGAGCGGGGCGACACGCTCGCGCTGCAGTCGGCTGCGTTCGACACGAGCGCGGCCGAGGCCGCTCAGGTCGCGATCGAGAAGGCCGACGCCGCGGCCAAGGCCGAGGCGCAGAACACGCTGCTGCGGCAGGCCGGGACCGCCGCGCTCGTCGTGGTCCTGCTCATCGTCGCGGTCATCGTGCTCGCCCGTCGTTCGCGCCGGGCGCGCCGCGAGGCCGTCGACCTCGGCATGCTGCCCATGCTCGACACCCCGGGCGGCGGCGCGGCCGCGGAGCTCGAGGGCCTCGACATCGACAACCTGCCGGTGCTGCCGCCCACGCCGCTGCCGACCACCCCCGACCCGATCGCCGTCAAGCGCGCCGAGATCTCGGCGTTGGCCGACGAGCAGCCGGAAGAGGTCGCGGACCTCCTGCGCTCGTGGCTCGCGACGCCCAGCGGACGGCGCTGATGAGCGTGCAGCTGAGCGGCCCGCAGAAGGCCGCCATGGTGCTCGTCCAGCTCGGTCGTGAGCGCGCGTCGCGCGTCATGGCGAGCATGGAGGCCTCGGAGATCGAGGAGCTGAGCGCGCAGATCCTGCGGCTCGACCGGGTCGACCAGGACCTCGCGGACGCGGTGCTCGAGGAGTTCTACGACGCCTCGGTCGCCGGTCCGGGGCTCAACGGCGGCATGGCGCTGGCGCAGCAGCTCCTCGAGGCCTCGCTCGGCGTCGAGGCGGCCGCGGCCGTCATGGAACGCCTGCAGGTGCACCTGGCGGGGCAGCCGTTCGAGTTCCTCCAGCAGGCCGACGCGCGCCAGGTCATCTCGCTGCTGTCCGCCGAGCACCCGCAGGCGATCGCGCTCGTGCTCGCGCACCTGAGGCCCGACCACGCGTCGGCGATCCTCGCGGGGCTCGAGCCGACGCTGCAGGGCGAGGTCGCGCACCGGATCGCGCTCATGGAGCGCGCGTCGCCGGACGTCGTGCAGGTCGTCGCGGAGCAGCTGCAGCGCAAGGCGTCGGCCGTGCTGACGCCGCGCGAGCTCGCGGCCGTCGGCGGCGTGCAGCCGCTCGTCGAGATCATCAACCGCGCCGACCCGACCACGGAGAAGGCGATCCTCGAGGGCCTCGCCGAGCGTGACGAGGAGCTCGCGGAGGAGGTCCGCGGCCGGATGTTCGTCTTCAACGACGTCGTCCTGCTCGAGGACCGTGCGATGCAGATGGTGCTGCGCCAGGTGGAGAACTCCGACCTGTCGCTCGCGCTCAAGGGCGTGTCCGACGAGGTCCGCGACACCGTGCTGCGCAACCTGTCCGAACGGGCGCGCGAGAACCTCGTCGAGGAGATCGAGCTGCTCGGCCCCGTCCGCCTGTCGCAGGTGGAGGAGGCGCGCTCGACGATCGTGCAGTCCATCCGCCGCCTCGAGGAGAGCGGGCAGATCGTCATCCGCCGCGACGGCGAGGACGAGTACGTTGCCTGACGCCCTCACGCTGCAGCCGCTGACGTCGACCGCTCTCGACGCGCAGGT
>NZ_LFKW01000025.1:0-10394 GCF_001040865.1 Cellulomonas sp. A375-1
TTCACGTTCTCCGGGAGCGGCTGGGGCCACGGCCTGGGCATGTCCCAGTACGGCGCCTACGGCATGGCGCTCGACGGGTACTCGGGTGCGGGCATCCTCGAGCACTACTACGAGCCCGCGACGGTCGCGCGCCGCGCCGACGACCCGCAGATCCGCGTCCAGGTGCTCACGGGCGTCCGCTCGGTCACGGTCTCGCGTGACTCCGCGACCACGTGGACGCTCGGCACGGCTCCGAGCACGACCCGCTCGATCACGGCGAGCTCGCTGACCTTCACGTACTCCAACGCGAGCGGGACGGGCCGCGTGGTGGTGGTCGCCGACGGCTTCGAGTACCGCACGAACCCGACCACGTGGTCCGAGCTGCGGCTGAGCTGGTCGGGTGGCGTGGTGAGCGTGCCGTGGGCCAATGCGGGCAGCGGCGCGGTCCGGTACGCGCGCGGCATGCTGTCGTTCGGGCCGCTGGGTGGCGGGACGAACGTCGTCAACACGCTCCGGCTCAACAGCGAGTACCTCTACGGCATCGCGGAGATGCCCGCGTCGTGGCCCGCCGCGGCGCTGCAGGCCCAGGCGATCGCCGCGCGCACGTACGCCTACCGCAAGGTCGAGGCGGGCGTGCGCTCGGGGCTCAACGCCCACCTGACCGACGAGACGACGGACCAGAAGTTCACCGGCTGGAACAAGGAGAACGAGCCGGGCTACGGCAAGTACTGGGTCGCGGCGGTGAACGCGACGCGCACCAAGGACGGTGCCCAGGTCGTCGTGGCGCCCGGGGGCAAGCTCGCGGAGACGTACTACTCGTCGTCCACAGGCGGCCGCACCACGAACTCCGAGGACGTGTGGGGCAGCGCGACCCTGCCCTACCTGCGGACCCGCGACGACAAGTGGTCCGTCGACTCGCGCGTGCGCAACCCGTACGCGAGCTGGCAGGCGACGTTCACCCAGGCGCAGGTCCGCGCGAAGTTCCCGACGCTGCCTGACGTCGCCACGCTGAAGGTGACCCAGCGCGCGAGCTCGGGCGCGGTGATGCAGCTGCGGGCGACGTCCTCGAGCGGCAAGAGCGCGAACCTGCTCACGAAGACGACGACCGACGGCGTGCGGACCAGGATGGGCCTGCGGTCCGCCTACTTCTCGGTGGGCTCGTTGTCGGCGGTCCAGCGCCTGGCGGGGGACGACCGCTACGCCACGGCCGCCGCGATCGGACGCGCCGCGTACCCGAGCGGGACCGAGGTCGTGATCGTCTCGGGTGAGCAGAAGTCGCTCGTCGACGGGCTCGTCGCCGCACCGTACGCCCGCACGCTCAAGGCGCCGGTGCTCCTCGCGACGAGCACGACGGTGCCGCAGGCCACGCTCGACGAGCTCGCCCGCAGGGGCGCGACGCGCGCGACTCTCGTCGGCGGCACGGGCGTGCTCGGCTCGAAGGTCGTCACCACGCTGCGCAAGGCGGGCCTGGAGGTCACGCGCCTCGCGGGCGACGACCGCTACGCGACGGCCGCCGCGGTGGCGCGGGCCTTCGGCAAGGCGACGAACGTCGTCGTCGCGTCCGGTGTCGCGGCGAACCTCGTCGACGCCGCCGCCGCCGGGGGACCGGCCGCGGCGACCGGGCAGCCGATCCTGCTGGTGCCCCGCAACGCGGTGCCCGCCGTCACCCAGGACGCGCTGACCGCGCTCGGGGCGAGGTCGGCGGTCGTCGTGGGCGGCACGGGCGTCGTGACGGCCGACGTCACGGCCGCGCTCGGGGCCGCGGGCCTGACGTTCTCGCGGCTCGCGGGCGACGACCGCTACGCGACGGCCGCCGCGGTCGCGACGGCCTACGAGTCGCGTGTCGGGACGGGGGCGGTGCTGCTCGCCTCCGGCAAGGACGCCAACCTCGTCGACTCGCTCACGGGCGGTGTGCTCGGACGCCTCACGCTGCTCACCGCGGGTTCGAGCGCGCCACCGCCCACGGTCGCGTGGCTCGCGGCGCGGCAGGTGCCCCAGCTGTTCGTCGCGGGAGGAGTGGGCGCGGTGCCCGACGCCGTGGTCCAGGTCCTGCGGTGAGGGTGCTGAGCGTCGTCGGCGCGCGCCCCCAGTTCGTCAAGCTCGCGCCCGTCGCGGCGGCGTTCGAGGAGGCGGGGGTCGAGCACGTCATCGTGCACACGGGGCAGCACTACGACCCCGAGCTGTCCGACGTGTTCTTCGCGGACCTGCGGATCCCGGCGCCCGACGTGCACCTCGCGGTCGGGTCGGGCTCGCACGGCGCGCAGACCGGCGCGATGCTCGGCCCGCTCGAGTCGGTCATGGACGAGCAGCGGCCCGACTGGGTGCTCGTCTACGGCGACACGAACTCGACGCTCGCGGCCGCGCTCGCCGCGGTCAAGATCCACCTCCCGCTCGCCCACCTCGAGGCAGGGCTGCGCTCGTTCAACCGCCGCATGCCCGAGGAGCACAACCGCGTGCTCACGGACCACGCCGCCGACCTGCTGCTCGCACCGACCCAGGTCGCGGTCGACCATCTCTCCGCCGAGGGGCTCGCGGCGCGCACGGAGCTCGTCGGCGACGTCATGACCGACGTGTGCTTCCGCGTGCGGGACGCGGTCCTCGCGGCCGGGACGCGGGTGGCAGGCGCGCCCGTGGGGGAGCACGTCGTCGCGACCATCCACCGCGCGGAGAACACCGACGACCCCGTGCGGCTCGCGGCGATCGTCGGCGCGCTCGCCCGGCTGCGCGTGCCGGTGCTGCTCCTGGCGCACCCCCGGTTGCGGGCGAAGGCCGCAGCCCAGGGGATCGCGCTGGACCAGGGCTCGATCGTCGTGGCGGACCCGCTGCCGTACCACGAGATGGTCGCGGCCGTCCTCGGAGCGAGCGCCGTGGTGACAGACTCAGGGGGACTGCAGAAGGAGGCCTACCTCCTCGGGCGCCCGTGCACCACGCTGCGCACCGAGACCGAGTGGGTCGAGACGCTCGAAGGGGGCTGGAACATGCTCGTGCCGACCATCGCGGAGCTCGCGCGGCTGGACGAGGTCGTCCTGCGCGGAGCCGGTGCGCTGCCGCAGGCGACGCCGTACGGGACGGGTGACGCCGCCCGGCGGGTCGCCGCCGTGCTGCAGGAGCGTCGACCGTGACCGCGCGCAGGCGGTTCCTCGGTGCCGGCGCGCTCGCCGCGCTCGTGGTCGCGGGGCTCGTCGCCCCGGCGGCGGCCGCCCCGACGTCGCCGGACGGAGCAGGACCGGACGGCGCAGGGCCGGACTCCGCGGTCGCGGCCCTGGCCGCCACGCCCCGCGGTGCGGTGCCGGCCGCGGCAGGGGACCTCGTCATCGCGGGACGGGGGTTCGGGCACGGCATCGGGCTCTCGCAGTACGGCGCCAAGGGCCGGGCCGAGAAGGGCCAGTCCGCGCAGAAGATCGCCGCGATCTACTACCCGGGCACCTCGCCCGCGCGGCTGTCGGACACGCGCTCGATCGACGTGTGGCTGCGCGGTGACACCGACGGCAAGCTCGACGTCGTCGCGGAGTCGGGCCTGCGTCTGCGCGGCTCCGACCCGACGAAGGGCACCGCAGGATCGCTCGTCGCGCTGCCGACCACGGTGAAGAGCGGGACCCGCACCGTCACGCCCGCGCGGTGGCGCGTGAGCCGGCTCAGCTCCGGCTGGCGGCTGCAGGCCAGTGCGGGCGGCAAGTGGACCACCGTGACGAGCACCGCGATCGCACGCACGCTCGCGAACGCGAAGCGGGTCACCGTCTCCGACTCCGACCTGACGGTCCGCAACGTCGTCGGCAGCACCGCGAACGAGTACCTGGGGTCGCTCAACGCGGACCTCACGGACCCCGCGACGCGCGCGGTCAGCGTGACGCTGACGTCGAGCTACCGGTCCTACCTGAGCTCGGTGGTGCCCGCCGAGATGCCGTCCTACTGGCACGCCCAGGCGCTCGGTGCGCAGGCGATCGCCGCACGCACGTACGCGTCCTACGAGCAGTCAGGCGGCTACCGGCCGTGGTGGTGGGACACGTGCGACACGACGTCCTGCCAGGTGTTCAAGGGCGCCGCGTCGTACGACCTCAAGGGCCGCCGGACGGCGACGCACACGACGGCCGCCACGGACGCGGCCGTGAAGGCGACCGCCGGACTCATCCGCACCTACGGGGGCAAGCCCGCGTTCACGCAGTTCAGCGCGTCGAACGGCGGCTACTCGGTCGCCGGCTCCCAGCCGTACCTCAAGGCCAAGCCGGACCCGTACGACGCGTTCACGTGGAACCTCACGGTCAGCAAGGCGACGCTGGCCGCGGCATACCCGTCGGTCGGCACGGTGACCTCGGTCAGCATCACGCGGGACGGCAAGGGTGCCTACGGCGGCCGCGCGACGTCGGTGAAGCTCACGGGCACGGGCGGCACGACGACGGTGAGCGGCGACGCGTTCCGGATCGCGCTCGGCCTGCGGTCGACCCTGTTCACGGTGACCGTCCAGCGCTGACCACCCGCACGACGAACGCCCGTACGACGAACGCCCGGCCCCGCGGGGGGACCGGGCGTTCGTCGTACGGATGCTCAGACGAGCTGCTGCGTGGTGCCCGACGCGGCCGAGGCGAGCACGGCCTCCGCGACGCGCACGGTCGCGAGGCCGTCCTGCATCGTGACGATGTCGACCTCCTTGCCGAGCACCGCGTCACGGAACGCCTCGTGCTCGGTGCGCAGCGGCTCGGGCTTCGGGATCGCGAAGCGGACCACGTCGCCCTCGCTCACGCCACGGAACTTCGCGATCGACTCCCACGTCGTGGGGACCGTGCCGTTCGCGTAGAACGTCAGGTCGGCGGTGAGGGTGTCCGCGACGAACGCTCCGCGCTCACCGGTCACGACCGTCACGCGCTCCTTGAACGGCGACAGCCAGTTCACCAGGTGGCTGGTCACGGTGCCGTCGGCGAGCTTGCCGACGACCGCGACCATGTCCTCGTGCTGGCGCCCGCTCTGCAGCGACGTCTGCGCGGCGACGGACACGAACGGCGACTGGGTGACCCACGCGGTCAGGTCGATGTCGTGCGTCGCGAGGTCCTTGACCACGCCGACGTCGGCGATCCGGGCCGGGAACGGCCCCTGGCGGCGCGTGACGACCTGGTAGACGTCACCGAGGTCGCCCGCCGCGAGCCGCTCGCGCAGGTTCTGCAGGGCCGGGTTGTAGCGCTCGATGTGGCCGACGGCCCCGACGAGCCCGCGCGACGTGAACGCGTCGGCGACGCGCTGCGCGGACGGGGTGTCGGGTGCCAGCGGCTTCTCGACGAGCGCGTGCACGCCCGCCTCCGCGAGCGTGATCGCGATCTGCTCGTGGTAGGTCGTGGGCACCGCGACCGTCACGTAGTCGACGCCGGCGGCGATGAGGTCCTCGACCGAGCTGCCGACCGGCAGGCCGTTGGCGACGCCGTGCGGGTCGCCCGCGGGGTCCGCGACGGCGACGAGCTGGACGCCCGGCAGCGAGCGCAGCACGCGCGCGTGGTGGCGCCCCATCATCCCCAGGCCGATGAGCCCGGCGCGCAGGTCGGCCATCAGGCACCCGCCTTCGCGACCGCGTTGACCCCGGCGACGATGCGCTCGAGGTCGTCCTGGCTCAGCGACGGGTGGACGGGCAGCGACAGGACCTGCGCGCACGCCTCGCGCGTGACCGGGAGGTCGAACTCCAAACCGAACGAGGGGAGCTGGTGGTTCGGGATCGGGTAGTAGACGCCCGACCCGACGCCGTGCTCCTCGAGCAGGGCCTTCGCGAAGCCGTCTCGGTCCTGGGGGACGCGGATCGTGTACTGGTGCCACACGTGCGTCGCGCCGTCGGCGACGTGCGGGACGCCGACGCCCTGCAGGTTCGCGGACAGGAACTCGGCGTTCGCCTGACGCTGCTGCGTCCAGGCGGGGAGCTTGCCGAGCTGGACGCGGCCGATCGCGGCGTGCACGTCGGTCATGCGCGCGTTGAAGCCGACGACCTCGTTCTCGTACCGCTTCTCCATGCCCTGGTTGCGCAGGAGCTGGACCTGGCGGACGACCTCGGGCGTGGCGCACGAGACCATGCCGCCCTCGCCCGACGTCATGTTCTTGGTCGGGTACAGCGAGAACATGCCGAACGTGCCGAACGAGCCGACGGGTGCGCCGTTCCAGGTCGCGCCGTGCGCCTGCGCGGCGTCCTCGAAGAGCTGCACGCCCCGGGCGGCGGCCAGCGCGCCGAGCGCGGTCATGTCGGCCGGGTGGCCGTACAGGTGCACCGGCATGATCGCCGCGGTGCGCTCGGTGATCGCGGCCTCGACCGAGGCGGCGTCCAGGCAGTAGGTGTCCGGGTCGATGTCCGCGAACACGGGAGTCGCACCCGTCAGGGCGACCGAGTTGGCCGTCGCGGCGAACGTGAACGACGGGACGATCACCTCGTCGCCCGGGCCGATGCCGGCCGCGAGCAGGCCGAGGTGCAGGCCCGTCGTGCCCGAGCTCACGGCGACGCACGCGCGTCCGCCGACGAGCTGCTCACCGAACTCGCGCTCGAACGCCGCGACCTCCGGGCCCTGCGCGATCATCCCGGAGCGCAGCACGCGGTCGACCGCCGCGCGCTCCTCGTCGCCGATCAGCGGCTTGGCCGCGGGGATAGTCGTTCCGCTCATGCGTGCAGCTCCTCGTCCGCCGACGCGCGACGCGTCAGCACACCCTCGTGCTCGTCGTACCGCTCGCCCGTGGCGGGGCAGAGGTACGTGCCATCTCCTTGGTCCTGCAGCGGGACGCCGGCGCGGCCGACCCACTTGAGCCGACGTGCCGGCACCCCTGCGACCAGCGCGTAGTCCGGGACGTCCTTCGTGACGACCGCTCCCGCGGCCACCGTCGCCCACCGCCCGACGGTCACGGGCGCGATGCACACGGCCCGCGCGCCCACGGAGGCGCCCTCGCGCAGCGTCACGCCGACGGCCTGCCAGTCGTGCGCGCTCTTGGGCGTGCCGTCCGGGTTCACCGCGCGCGGGAACTCGTCGTTCGTGAGCACCGCGGCCGGTCCGACGAACACGCCGGGCTCCAGCACGGCTGGCTCGTACACCAGCGCGTAGTTCTGCACCTTGCAGTTGTCGCCGACGCTCACGCCGGAGCCGATGTAGGCGCCGCGACCGATCACGCAGGACTCGCCGATCGTGGCCCCGTCGCGCACCTGCGCCAGGTGCCAGACCGAGGACCCGTCACCGACGGTCGCCGTCGGGTCGACGTCCGCGGACGCCATGATGCGTACGTTCACCAGCCAGCTCTCCGCTCGGGGGTGCTCCGGCGACGGCCGGACCTGGCACAGCCTACCGACGGCGCAGGGGCCCACGGGGACGGGAGTCCCAGGCGCTGCGACCGACGGAAGTCGGATTCGTCACGTCGTGCCGAGCACGGTGCGCGTGATGCGCTCGCCGGCCACGAGGCGTGCGAGCTCGTCGGCGGACCCGGGCTGCGCGAGGTGCGTGGCGCGTGCGGGGGAGAGCAGGACGAGCGAGCCGTCGCCGGCGAGCGTGCGGCACACGTCGCGCAGCCAGCCCGCGACGTCGGGTGAGGCGCCGAGCAGGACGCGCTCGCGCTCGTCGTCCGGCGCCCACCACGCGGCCAGCTCGGCGTGCGTGACAGGAGTGCCTGCCGTGCCGAGCGCGGTCTGCGCCGCCTCGGCGGGCGGGACCCAGCCGAGGCGGTCGCCGTAGGTCATGACCGCTGCGGCGGCGTCGATCGCGCCGGGTGGCACGGGGTCCGGTGCGCGGCGTGCGAGCGCCGCGAGGGTCACGACGACGAGCGCGGGACCGCGGCCGGGTGCGGCGGACGCGTCGGGCCGGGACGTCACGACGACGTCCGGCTCGACCTCGTCGGTCCCGACGACCGCGCTCGCGCCCGCGCGCCACGTCGCGAGCGTCCACAGCACGGTCCGCCAGTGCGCCGGCAGGTCGAGCGCGAGAAGGGTCCCGGGGCCGACGTCGAGCTCCTCGACGAGGAGGTTCGTCGTCTTGTTCACCCAGTTCTCCAGCACGGCCCCGGAGAGCTCGACCCGCTCGCCGTCGTCGCCGTACCAGGTGAGCCGCGGACGGCCCGGATCGGCGGTCAGCAGGCGCAGGAGCGTGTCGACGTCGGAAGGCGCGGACGGACGCGTCGAGGTCATGCGCGCCACCCTAAGCGCCACGTCGACACGCTTCGGCGGTCCGATCGACAGAAGTTCACCCGACAAATCGGGACAACTACCACGGCTCCGGTTGACGGGCGCGAACGACACGCGTGTAATTCAGATTGTCCGAAGACATCCGAGCGCGAGCACCACGGCGCGGCCGCCCCGACCGTCCCATGACGGTACCGAACGGGGCAGTCGCTCAGGTCGAGCCTTGACCGAGAACCAGCATCTGCCGGAGGCACGCATGTGGAACCTGCTCGACGGTGACGGGGCCACCTCCGAGTTCCCCTCTGACGCGCACCGCCAGGCGGCGCCCGTCTCCCAGACTCCTTCGAACGTCCTGTCGCTGTTCGGCACCCCGGACGACGACGGGCCCATGGGGTGGCAGGAGCGCGCGCTGTGCGCCCAGACCGACCCCGAGGCGTTCTTCCCCGAGAAGGGCGGCTCGACGCGCGAGGCCAAGAAGGTCTGCACGGGCTGCGACGTCCGCAGCGAGTGCCTCGAGTACGCGCTCGCGAACGACGAGCGGTTCGGCATCTGGGGCGGTCTGTCCGAGCGCGAGCGTCGCAAGCTCAAGCGTCGCGTCGTCTGAGCGTTCGTCGTCCCAGGGTCGATCGTCCGACGAGCCGTCACGACGACGTGACGGCTCCGTCGCCCGACCCTGACGTCCGGTCGGGGCGGCGTGGCGAGTCGCTCCCCGCGCGGCGCGGCCGGGCGTGCATCATGGCTCGAGCATGAATGCGACCCTCCCGCCCGTGGACCACCCGACGACCGCGGCGATCCCGACGACGACGTCGGTGACCGCCGTCCTCGTGACCCGCGGGACCACCCCGTACCTCGCGACGACGCTCGCGGCGCTCGCCGGCCAGGCGCGCCGACCGGCACGCGTCATCGTCGTCGACGTCGCCGAGCGCCACGCCACGGCCGACCCGCTGCCGCTCGTCGTCGAGCGCGCGTTCGCGGTCGTGGGGGGCGGGACGCCCGACCTGCGCGTCGTCGAGGCCCCGGGAGCCCGCACCTTCGGCCTGGCCGTGCGCGCCGCGCTCGCGTCCGACGACGGCCCCACCACCGCCTGGCTGTGGCTCCTGCACGACGACAGCGCACCCGAGCCGACCGCGCTCGCCGAGCTCTCGCGCGCGGTCGCGCGCGCGCCGTCCGTGGTCGTCGCGGGCGTCAAGCAGCACACCTGGACCGAGCCGGTGCGCCTCATCGAGGTCGGCATCCGCACCGCGCGGTCGGGACGCCGGATGACGGACGTCGAGCCGGGCGAGCTGGACCAGGGCCAGCACGACGCGCGTGAGGACGTGCTCGGCGTCGGTCTCGCGGGTGCGCTCGTCCGTCGCGACGTGTGGGACGAGCTCGGCGGCCCGGACCCCGTGCTCGGCCCCTACGGCGACGGGCTCGACCTGTCGCGCCGTGCGCGCCTCGCGGGCCACCGCGTGGTCGTGGTCCCCGCCGCGGTCGTGCGGCACGCGCAGGCGGGGTACCTCGGGCTGCGCTCGGTCTCCCCGTCGGGCGTGGACGACGACGGCGACGGCGAGGACGACAGCGCCGACCCGCGCCGCTCGTTCGCCGCGCGCCGCCGCGCGCTGACGCACCTGCGGCTCGTCACCGGGCCGTGGGTGCTCCTGCCCGTCGTGGTCGTGCTGGTGCTCGTGAGCGCCGTCGTCCGTTCGCTCGTCCAGGTCGCGGCCAAGCAGCCGGGGCTCGCGGTCGACGAGCTGCGTGGCCCGCTCGCGGCGCTCGCCCGGCCGGGCGCGGTGGTCGCGGCTCGGCGTCGCGCGCGTGCCACCCGCCGCCTGCCCCGACGTGCGCTGCGGCCGCTGCAGGCCACCTGGCGCGAGGTGTGGCGCCAGGGACGTGACCGGCGCCTGGCCCGACGTGAGGAGCGGCGCGTCGTCGTCGCGCCGTCCGAGCTCGAGCTGCGCGAGCTCGCGGCGCTGGCCACGCGACGGCGCGCAACCCTGGCTGCGGTGACGGTCGCGCTCGTCGCGATCTCGACGGTCGCGTTCGGTCCGCTCGTGGCTGCGGTGGGACGCGGTGCGCGGCTCGTCGGCGGCGCGCTGCTGCCGCTCGCCGAGACGGTCGGCGACCTGTGGGCGGCGGCCACGTCCAGCTGGGTCTCGGGTGGGGTCGGTGCGCCGGGTCCTGCGGACGCGCTGCTCGGCGTGCTCGTCGTGCCCGCGACGCTCGCGGGCGGCCGGCCCGACCTCGGCGTCGCGCTCGTCGTGCTCGGCTCGGTGCTGCTCGCGGGGCTCGGCGCCTGGGTGGCCGCGGGCGCCGC
>NZ_LFKW01000026.1:0-6827 GCF_001040865.1 Cellulomonas sp. A375-1
CGGTGCGCCGTGCACCGGGTCCGCGCGAGCCGCAGGGCGGTGCGGCCAAGCCCGCGCGCCCGCGCGGCACGCCGCCGATCGTGGTCCCGCGGCGTGAGCAGCCCGCCCCGGCGGGTCGTCATGCCCGGCTGCTGGTGCTCGTCGTCGTCCTCGCGCTGGTCGTCGCGGCGTTCGCGGGACGGCTCGTGTACGTCCAGGCGGTCCGCGGCCCGTCGCTCGCGCAGGAGGCGCGCGACAAGCGGCTGTCGACCTACGCGGTCATCGGGGCGCGCGGCCAGATCACGGATCGCGACGGCGTCGCGCTGGCGAGCTCGGTCGAGCGGTACAACATCTCGGTCAACCAGGTCCTGGTGGGGGAGTACCGCGGCGACGGCACCGACGAGGACCCGCCCGGTGCGCTGGGCGTCGCGCGCAGGCTCGCCCCGCTGCTCGAGAAGGACGCCGCGGTGCTCGGCGGCGAGCTCGTCGGCGACCGGAAGTTCAAGTACCTGGTCAAGGGCGTGCTGCCGACCGTCGCGCGCGAGATCTTCAAGATGCGGCTGCCGGGCATCAACATCGACAAGGTCGCCGACCGCGTCTACCCGAACGGCAACCTCGCGGGCAACCTGATCGGGTTCGTCAACTCCAACGGGCAGGGCCTCGAGGGGCTCGAGGCCTCGCTCGACGAGCGGCTCAAGGGCACGCCCGGCACCGAGGTGGTCGAGCGCGGCGCCAAGGGCCAGCAGGTGCCGGGCGGCTACTTCGAGGACACGCCCGCGACCAGCGGCGAGTCGGTGCGCCTCACGATCGACTCGGACATCGCCTGGAAGGCGCAGAGCCTGCTCGACGCCCAGGTCAAGGCGACGGGCGCCGACTCGGGCACGGTCGTCGTGCTGGACGTGCGCACCGGCGAGCTCCTCGCGCTGGCCGACTCGGGTGCGCGGGACCCGAACAAGCCCGGCGACTCGTCGGGCGGCTCGCTCGCACCGTCGATCTCGAACATCTTCGAGCCCGGCTCGACGGGCAAGGTCATCACGATGGCCGCGGTGCTCGAGGAGGGCCTCGTCACGCCGACGGACACGTGGACCGTCCCGTACCAGCTGACGATCGAGAACGGGCAGACGTTCCGGGA
Organism: Cellulomonas sp. A375-1; assembly: GCF_001040865.1. NCBI lineage: Bacteria > Bacillati > Actinomycetota > Actinomycetes > Micrococcales > Cellulomonadaceae > Cellulomonas > Cellulomonas sp. A375-1. The sequence continues at coordinate 1,112 of NZ_LFKW01000026.1, forward strand.
CTCGCACCCGCACGAGACGCAGCACCTGACCACGACGGGCGTGCTCGCGGAGTCGTCGAACACCGGGACCGTGCAGATCGGCTCCCTGCTGACGACCGAGCAGCGCTACCAGTGGCTCGAGCGGTTCGGCCTCGGGAGCAAGACGGGCATCGAGCTCTCGGGCGAGTCGGCCGGGTTCTTCGCCGACCGCAACAACAACCGCACGCCGTACGCGGTGCTGTTCGGCCAGGCGGTCGCGGTCAACGCGCTCCAGGCGACCCAGGTCTTCGCGACGGTGGCCAACGGCGGCGTGCGCGTGCAGCCCCACGTCATCAAGGGCTGGACGTCGACCGACGGCCGGTACTCCGAGGCCGACCCCGCACCGAGCACGCGCATCGTCTCGGAGAAGACCGCCGCGGACGTCATGTCGATGCTCGAGTCCGTGGTCGACGACGGGACCGGGTCGAGCGCCGCGATCCCCGGGTACCGCGTCGCCGGCAAGACGGGCACCGCGCAGAACTGGGTCAAGGGCAAGCAGGGGATCACGGCGTCCTTCATCGGCGTGGTCCCGGCCGACGAGCCGCGGCTGGCGATCAGCGTGATCCTGCACAACCCGCGCACGTCGGAGTACGGCGGCGTCGTCGCGGCCCCGGTCTTCCGGGACATCGGCACGTACGCGCTGAGCGAGCTCGGTGTGCCGCCCTCGGGCGCCAAGGCGACGCTCTTCCCCACGACGTGGTGAGCACACGCCTGACGCCGGTCGACGGCGCGTCGGGTGCGGGGCCCCGGGGTAGATTCCTCCCCATGACGTCGACGGCCCGGATGCGCCCCACGCACCCCGTCGACCACCCGCTGAGCGCATTGGTGGACCTGTTCTCGCTGGTCAGCGTCGGTGCCGACGTCTCGGGTGCGACGGTACGGGGCGTGAGCATGGCTTCCGGCGACGTCGAGCCCGGTGAGCTGTTCGTCGCCGTCCCCGGCGCGCACGTGCACGGCGCGGCGTACGCCGCGCAGGCGGTCGACGCGGGCGCCGTGGCGGTCGTCACGGACGAGTCGGGGCTCGGCGTGCTCGGCGAGCTCGCGCAGCGCGTGCCGGTCCTGCTGACGCCTGACCCCCGCGCACTGGCCGGGCCGCTCGCCGCGCACGTCGCGCAGCACCCCGCGTCGCACCTGCGGACGGTCGGGATCACGGGGACCAACGGCAAGACCACCACGACCTACTTCGTCGACGCCGCGCTGCGCGCCGTGCACGCGAGCACCGCGGTGCTCGGCACGGTCGAGCTGCGGATCGGCGACGAGGCGATCGAGAGCCCGCGCACGACCGTCGAGGCCCCCGTGCTGACCCACGTGCTCGCCCTCGCGGTCGAGCGCGGCGCGACGGCGGTGGCGATGGAGGTCTCGTCGCACGCGCTCGCGCTGCACCGCGTCGCCGGGACCACGTTCGACGTCGTCGCGTTCACCAACCTGCAGCGTGACCACCTCGACTTCCACGGCGACATGGAGGGCTACTTCCGCGACAAGGCCCGGCTCTTCGCGCCGGGGCAGGGGCGCCGCGGGGTCGTCGTGGTCGACGACGAGTGGGGCCGTCGCCTCGCACGTGAGGCGCAGATCCCGGTCGAGTCCGTGTCCACGCACGTCGGCGACCCCGTGGCCGCCGACGCCGACTGGGCGGTCGTCGCCGCGGACATCGGTCTCGACGGCGTCGGCTCGACCTTCACGCTGCGCGGGCCCGACGGACGTGAGCACGCGGCCTCGAGCCCGCTCCCGGGCCTCGTCAACGTCTCGAACGCCGCGCTCGCGATCGTCGTGGCGCACGCCGCGGGCGTCGACCTGGACGTCGCGATCACCGCGGTGGCCGGCGCGCACGCCGTGCCGGGGCGCATGGAGCGCGTCGTCGAGCGCGCCCCCGGACGCCCGCTCGGCCTGGTGGACTACGCGCACACGCCCGACGCCCTCGTGCTCGCGCTCGAGGCCGTGCGACCCATCACGCCGGGCCGCCTCGTCATCGTCTTCGGCTCCGACGGCGACCGTGACCGGGGCAAGCGCCCGATCATGGGTGCGATCGCCGCGCGGCTGGCCGACGTCCTCGTCGTGACCGACGAGAACCCTCGCTCGGAGGACCCGGGCGAGATCCGCGCCGCCATCCTGGCCGGCGTGCGTGAGGTGCGGCCCGACCTCACGGACGTGCACGAGGTGACCCCGCGCTCCGAGGCGGTGCGCCACGGGCTCGCCATCGCGGGCGAGGGGGACACCGTGATCGTCACCGGCAAGGGCCACGAACCGACCCAGGAGATCGCCGGAGTGTTCCACCGGTACAACGACCGAGACGCCTACCTCAGCGCCGTCGCCGACGGCCTCGCGGATGCGTTGCCGCCCGCGACGCAGGACGGTGGTGCGGCGTGATCGCGCTGACCGCCGCGGAGGTCGCGGAGGCGACCGGCGGGACGCTGCACGCGCTGGCGCCCGCGACGCTCGTGCACGGCGCGGTCGTCACGGACTCGCGCCAGGTGGAGCCGGGCGGGCTGTTCGTCGCGCTGCCGGGCGAGCACGTCGACGGCCACGAGTTCGCGGCCACCGCGGTGGCCGCCGGTGCGGCGGCGGTCCTGGCCGCACGTCCGCTCACGGACGCCGAGGGCCGCGAGCTGCCGACCGTCGTCGTGCCCGACGTCGAGGTCGCCCTGGGCGAGCTCGCGCGTGACGTGCTGGTCCGGCTGCGGGCCGCCGCGCTCGAGCCGGGTGGGAGCGGACTGCGTGTCGTGGGCGTGACCGGCTCGGTCGGCAAGACGACGACGAAGGACCTGCTCGCGCAGCTGTGCGGCGCGGTCGGCCCGACGATCGCGCCGGTGCGCTCGTTCAACAACGAGATCGGCCTGCCGCTGACCGTCCTGCGCGCCGACGAGTCCACACGCTTCCTCATCCTGGAGATGGGCGCGTCCGGGCCGGGGCACCTCGACTACCTCACGCGCATCGCGCCGCCCGACGTGGCGGTCGTGCTCGTCGTGGGTCAGGCGCACCTCGGCGGGTTCGGCGGGATCGACGCCGTGGCCCGCGCGAAGTCGGAGATCGTGCAGGGCCTCGTGCCCGACGGCGTGGCGGTCCTCAACGCCGACGACCAGCGCGTGCTGGCGATGGCGCAGCTCGCTCCCGGTGACGTCGTGACGTTCGGCGCGAGCACGGGCGCCGGGGTGCGCGCGACCGACGTGGTCGTCGACCGCGCCGGGCGGGCCAGGTTCACGCTCGTCGTGGGCGACGGCTCCGGGCAGCGCCAGGAGGCACGCGTCGAGCTGCGGCTCGTGGGGGAGCACCACGTGCACAACGCGCTCGCCGCCGCGGCCGCGGCCCTCGCGGTGGGCCTGACGCTCGACCAGGTCGCCGCGAGCCTGACCGCTGCCGACGCGCTCTCGCCGCACCGCATGCACGTGGTCGACCGGGCCGACGGCGTGACGGTCATCGACGACTCCTACAACGCGAACCCCGACTCGATGCGCGCGGCGCTCAAGGCGCTGGCCGTCGTCGCGGGACGGGACCGCCGCTCGGTCGCCGTGCTGGGCGAGATGCTCGAGCTCGGCGAGGGAGCACGCGCCGCGCACGACGCGATCGGCGAGCTCGTCGTGCGGCTCAACGTCGGCCTCACGGTCGTCGTGGGCGAGGGTGCGCGGCCGATCGGCGACGGCGCCAACCGCGAAGGCAGCTGGGGCGACGAGGTCGCGCTGGTCGACGACGTCGACGCCGCCGCGCGGTTCCTGGCGGCCGAGCTGCGTCCGGGCGACGTCGTGCTCGTGAAGTCGTCGTACGGCGCCGGCCTGTGGCGGCTCGGCGACCTGCTCACGGACCCGGTGGAGCACCCGGCAGCGGCGGCCGCGTCGTGAGGGCCGTCCTGATCTCGGGCGGTGTCGCGATGCTCGTCGCGCTGCTCGGCACGCCGCTGTTCATCCGCTTCCTGGTCCGCAAGCAGTACGGCCAGTTCATCCGTCAGGACGGGCCCACCGCGCACTTCACCAAGCGCGGCACGCCGACCATGGGCGGCGTCGTGATCCTCGGCGCGACCCTGCTCGGCTGGGGCGCCGCGCTGCTGCTCACGGGCACGGAGCCCTCGGTCTCCGCGGTGCTCGTCCTGTTCCTCATGACGGGGCTGGGCCTGGTCGGCTTCCTCGACGACTTCATCAAGATCAGCCGGCAGCGCAGCCTCGGGCTGCAGGCCCGCTGGAAGATCGTCGGACAGGGGCTCGTCGGCATCGCGTTCGCGGTCGCCGCGCTGCAGTTCCCCAACGAGCTGTTCCGCACGCCCGCCTCGACCAACATCTCGTTCATCCGGGACACCAACATCGACCTGGCGTTCGCGGGCGCGACGGTCGGGCTCGTCCTGTTCGTGATCTGGGCGAACTTCCTCATCACGGCGTGGTCGAACGCGGTCAACCTCACCGACGGCCTCGACGGGCTCGCCACGGGCGTCTCGCTCATCGTGTTCGGCGCCTACGTCGTCGTGTGCGTGTGGCAGTTCAACCAGTCGTGCCAGATCCTCACCTCCGCGGGTCCGCGCTGCTACGAGACGCGCGACCCGCTCGCGCTCGCCGTCGTCGCGGCGGCGATCACCGGTGCGTGCTTCGGCTTCCTGTGGTGGAACGCGAGCCCCGCCAAGATCTTCATGGGCGACACGGGCTCGCTCGCGCTCGGTGGCGCGCTCGCCGGCCTGTCGATCCTCACGCGCACCGAGATCCTCGCGGCGATCATCGGCGGCCTGTTCGTGCTCGAGGTGCTCTCGGACGTGATCCAGATCGGCTCGTTCAAGCTCACCGGGAAGCGCGTCTTCAAGATGGCCCCGCTGCACCACCACTTCGAGCTCGGCGGGTGGGGCGGGGGCACCATCGTCATCCGGTTCTGGATCATCGCGGGCCTGTTCGTCGCGCTCGGGGTCGGCATCTTCTACGCCGAGTGGGTGGCGGGCTAGGTGTCCACCGAGCTCGACCTCGACGGCGCACGGGTCGTCGTCGCGGGGCTGGGGGTCTCCGGGCGCGCCGCCGCAGAGGTGCTCGCGTCGCGTGGTGCCCGCGTGGTCCCGGTCGACGACCGGTCGGACGAGGCGATCGCGACCGACGAGTACCTCGCCGGCGACGGGCTGGGCCGCGCCGACCTCGTCGTGACGTCACCCGGGCTCGCGCCCCACCACCCGCTGCTCGCCGCGGCGACCGCACGCGGGCTGCCGGTGTGGAGCGAGGTCGAGCTCGCGTGGCGGGTGCGAGTGCCGGGTCCCTCGGGGGTCCCCGCGCCGTGGCTCGCCCTCACCGGGACCAACGGCAAGACCACGACCGTCGGGATGCTCGAGTCGATCCTGACCGCCGCGGGCCGCACGACGCTCGCGGTCGGCAACGTGGGCACGCCGATCACGCACGCCGCGACCGACCCGTCCCTGCAGGTGCTCGCGGTCGAGCTGTCCAGCTTCCAGCTGCACTTCACGCACTCGATGTCCGCCCAGGCTGCCGCGGTGCTCAACGTCGCCCCCGACCACCTCGACTGGCACGGCTCGCTCGCGGCGTACGCCGCGGACAAGGCACGTGTCTACGAGCGCTCGCAGGTCGCGTGCGTCTACAACGTCGCCGACCCGCTGACCGAGCAGATGGTGCGCGACGCCGACGTCCGCGACGGTGCAGTGGCGGTGGGCTTCACGACCGCGACGCCGTCGGTCGGGCAGATCGGGCTCGTCGAGGACGTGCTCGTCGACCGGGGGTTCGCCCGCCTG
>NZ_LFKW01000027.1:0-5553 GCF_001040865.1 Cellulomonas sp. A375-1
GAACTGCCGGGGAAACAGAAGAAGCCACCCCGTGTGGGGTGGCTTCTTCTGAATGGTGTCCGGCGGCGTCCTACTCTCCCACACCCTGGCGAGTGCAGTACCATCGGCGCTGAAGGGCTTAGCTTCCGGGTTCGGAATGGGACCGGGCGTTTCCCCTTCGCTATGACCGCCGTAACGCTATCGAGTTGTGAACGGGACCGGTTCGACCGAGGTCGAACGGGTGTCGTTCGTTTCTCGGGAACCGCACAGTGGACGCGTAGCAATGAATAGAGGTGGTGAAGTTGTCGGCTGATTAGTACCGGTCAGCTGCGGCAGTCTTTCGTCCTGCCTTCCACATCCGGCCTATCTACCCAGTGGTCTAGCTGGGAGCCTCTCGCCCCGGAGGGCGTGGAAACCTCATCTTGAAGCAGGCTTCCCGCTTAGATGCTTTCAGCGGTTATCCCTTCCGAACGTAGCCAACCAGCCGTGCTCCTGGCGGAACAACTGGCACACCAGAGGTTCGTCCGTCCCGGTCCTCTCGTACTAGGGACAGCCCTTCTCAAGTTTCCTGCGCGCGCAGCGGATAGGGACCGAACTGTCTCACGACGTTCTAAACCCAGCTCGCGTACCGCTTTAATGGGCGAACAGCCCAACCCTTGGGACCTACTCCAGCCCCAGGATGCGACGAGCCGACATCGAGGTGCCAAACCATGCCGTCGATATGGACTCTTGGGCAAGATCAGCCTGTTATCCCCGGGGTACCTTTTATCCGTTGAGCGACGGCGCTTCCACAAGCCACCGCCGGATCACTAGTTCCGACTTTCGTCCCTGCTCGACATGTCTGTCTCACAGTCAAGCTCCCTTGTGCACTTGCACTCGCCACCTGATTGCCAACCAGGCTGAGGGAACCTTTGAGCGCCTCCGTTACATTTTAGGAGGCAACCGCCCCAGTTAAACTACCCACCAGGCACTGTCCCTGGTCCGGATCACGGACCGAGGTTAGATATCCAGAGCGACCAGAGTGGTATTTCAACGTTGACTCCACCGACACTGGCGTGCCGGCTTCACAGTCTCCCACCTATCCTACACAAGCCGCACCGAACACCAATACCAAGCTATAGTAAAGGTCCCGGGGTCTTTCCGTCCTGCTGCGCGTAACGAGCATCTTTACTCGTAGTGCAATTTCGCCGAGTTCGCGGTTGAGACAGCGGAGAAGTCGTTACGCCATTCGTGCAGGTCGGAACTTACCCGACAAGGAATTTCGCTACCTTAGGATGGTTATAGTTACCACCGCCGTTTACTGGGGCTTAAATTCTGAGCTTCGCCTTGCGGCTGACCCGTCCTCTTAACCTTCCAGCACCGGGCAGGCGTCAGTCCGTATACATCGTCTTGCGACTTCGCACGGACCTGTGTTTTTAGTAAACAGTCGCTTCTCCCTGGTCTCTGCGGCCCTCCACGCTCCCCCGGCTAGCGGGTTCACGCTTCAGGCCCCCCTTCTCCCGAAGTTACGGGGGCATTTTGCCGAGTTCCTTAACCACGATTTGCTCGATCGCCTTGGTATTCTCTACCTGACCACCTGAGTCGGTTTGGGGTACGGGCGGCTAGGACCTCGCGTCGAGGCTTTTCTAGGCAGCATAGGATCACCAGATTCCCGCTATCGCGGTCACCGTCAGCTCTCAGGCTTCGTGAGGTGCGGATTTGCCTACACCTCGCCCTACGACCTTGGACGTGGACTACCATCGCCACGCTTGGCTACCTTCCTGCGTCACCCCTGTTAATACGCTTACCTACTACCGGTTCGGGTCCCGTGCTCCCCGGTGCGGTGCGGCCCGAAGGCCACGGTGCATCGGTTCGGACGGTTAGCATCACCGGGCTCGGTATGGGCGGTCCTTCGCCGGTACGGGAATATCAACCCGTTGTCCATCGACTACGCCTGTCGGCCTCGCCTTAGGTCCCGACTTACCCAGGGCGGATTAGCCTGGCCCTGGAACCCTTGGTCATTCGGCGGACGGGTTTCTCACCCGTCATTCGCTACTCATGCCTGCATTCTCACTCGTGTGGCGTCCACAACTGGGTTACCCCGCTGCTTCACCCGCCACACGACGCTCCCCTACCCATCCACACGACTGAACCACGAAGGCTTGTCTGTAAGTGTGAATGCCACAGCTTCGGCGGTGTGCTTGAGCCCCGCTACATTGTCGGCGCGGAATCACTTGACCAGTGAGCTATTACGCACTCTTTCAAGGGTGGCTGCTTCTAAGCCAACCTCCTGGTTGTCTGTGCAACTCCACATCCTTTCCCACTTAGCACACGCTTGGGGGCCTTAGCTGGTGGTCTGGGCTGTTTCCCTCTCGACTACGGAGCTTATCCCCCGCAGTCTCACTGCCACGCTCTGGCTTACCGGCATTCGGAGTTTGGCTAACGTCAGTAACCTGGTGGGGCCCATCGGCTATCCAGTAGCTCTACCTCCGGCAAGAAACGCGTGACGCTGCACCTAAATGCATTTCGGGGAGAACCAGCTATCACGAAGTTTGATTGGCCTTTCACCCCTAACCACAGGTCATCCCCCCGGTTTTCAACCCAGGTGGGTTCGGTCCTCCACGCGGTCTTACCCGCGCTTCAACCTGCCCATGGCTAGATCACTTCGCTTCGGGTCTAGAGCACGCGACTGTATCGCCCTATTCGGACTCGCTTTCGCTACGGCTTCCCCACACGGGTTAACCTCGCCACGTACCACTAACTCGCAGGCTCATTCTTCAAAAGGCACGCCGTCACCCCTGCTAGGGAGGCTCCGACGGATTGTAGGCACACGGTTTCAGGTACTATTTCACTCCCCTCCCGGGGTACTTTTCACCTTTCCCTCACGGTACTTGTCCGCTATCGGTCACTAGGTAGTATTTAGGCTTACACAGTGGTCTGTGCAGATTCACTCCAGGTTTCTCGGGCCCGGAGCTACTTGGGATCCCTCACGGGAGGCCACGCCATTTCGTCTACGGGGGTACCACCCTCTGTGCCGGGCCTTTCAATGCCCTTCGACTATGACGCGACTTTCTGACTCCCTGCAGGGGCGGCAGCCCCAGCTGTAAGGTCCCACAACCCCGTATGCGCAACGCCTGCCGGCTTGAACACGCACACGGTTTGGCCTGATCCGCTTTCGCTCGCCACTACTCACGGAATATCTCTTCCTGCCGGTACTGAGATGTTTCACTTCCCGGCGTTCCCTCCACGCACCCTATATATTCAGATGCGGGTCACCGCACATGACTGCGGCGGGGTTTCCCCATTCGGAGATCCTCGGATCACGGTTCGTTTGCCAACTCCCCGAGGCTTATCGCAGGCTACAACGTCCTTCATCGGCTCCTAGTGCCAAGGCATCCACCCTGTGCCCTTATAAACTTGACCACAAAGACTATTCAAAGATGCTCGCGTCCACTGTGCAGTTCTCAAGCAACGACCGACCCGCCACACCCAGCCGCGCCAACGCCAACCACCCCTGCGAACAGGAGCACCAGCGCGGTACGCGAACCAGTGACGACCCGAAGGCCACCCCCGCGACCAGCCACCCACACAAGGCGACCCGACCGCAGGCATGCCCCGAGACAACAACCAACCGGCTGTTCCCTCAGGACCCAACAGCGTGCCAGGCCCACCGCCGCCGGCCAGCAGCATCCGTTCCCACCCCACAGACCAGCTGCAGGCGTACTAGGAGCCACTCACCACAACGATGAGCCGTAGTCGATGTTCCACCCGTGAGCACCACCCCCGACACGCTCGGCCGAGGCATGGGCCTGGACGCACCGGCCACCCCATGACAGGACGACCCATACGCCAGATGCTCCTTAGAAAGGAGGTGATCCAGCCGCACCTTCCGGTACGGCTACCTTGTTACGACTTAGTCCCAATCGCCAGTCCCACCTTCGACGGCTCCCCCCCAAGGGTTGGGCCACCGGCTTCGGGTGTTACCGACTTTCGTGACTTGACGGGCGGTGTGTACAAGGCCCGGGAACGTATTCACCGCAGCGTTGCTGATCTGCGATTACTAGCGACTCCGACTTCATGGGGTCGAGTTGCAGACCCCAATCCGAACTGAGACCGGCTTTTTGGGATTCGCTCCACCTCGCGGTATCGCAGCCCTTTGTACCGGCCATTGTAGCATGCGTGAAGCCCAAGACATAAGGGGCATGATGATTTGACGTCATCCCCACCTTCCTCCGAGTTGACCCCGGCAGTCTCCCATGAGTCCCCGGCATAACCCGCTGGCAACATGGGACGAGGGTTGCGCTCGTTGCGGGACTTAACCCAACATCTCACGACACGAGCTGACGACAACCATGCACCACCTGTACACCGACCTTGCGGGGAGCACATCTCTGCACTTTTCCGGTGTATGTCAAGCCTTGGTAAGGTTCTTCGCGTTGCATCGAATTAATCCGCATGCTCCGCCGCTTGTGCGGGCCCCCGTCAATTTCTTTGAGTTTTAGCCTTGCGGCCGTACTCCCCAGGCGGGGCACTTAATGCGTTAGCTGCGGCACGGAATCCGTGGAATGGACCCCACACCTAGTGCCCAACGTTTACGGCATGGACTACCAGGGTATCTAATCCTGTTCGCTCCCCATGCTTTCGCTCCTCAGCGTCAGTTGCGGCCCAGTGACCTGCCTTCGCCATCGGTGTTCCTCCTGATATCTGCGCATTCCACCGCTACACCAGGAATTCCAGTCACCCCTACCGCACTCTAGTCAGCCCGTACCCACTGCAAGCCCGAGGTTGAGCCTCGAGTTTTCACAGCAGACGCGACTGACCGCCTACGAGCTCTTTACGCCCAATAATTCCGGACAACGCTTGCGCCCTACGTATCACCGCGGCTGCTGGCACGTAGTTAGCCGGCGCTTCTTCTGCAGGTACCGTCACTTTCGCTTCTTCCCTGCTGAAAGAGGTTTACAACCCGAAGGCCGTCATCCCTCACGCGGCGTCGCTGCATCAGGCTTGCGCCCATTGTGCAATATTCCCCACTGCTGCCTCCCGTAGGAGTCTGGGCCGTGTCTCAGTCCCAGTGTGGCCGGTCGCCCTCTCAGGCCGGCTACCCGTCGTCGCCTTGGTAGGCCATTACCCCACCAACAAGCTGATAGGCCGCGAGCCCATCCCCCACCGATAAATCTTTCCACACCCCCACATGCATGAGGATGTCATATCCGGTATTAGACCCCGTTTCCAAGGCTTATCCCAGAGTGAAGGGCAGGTTGCTCACGTGTTACTCACCCGTTCGCCACTGATCCAACCAGCAAGCTGGTCTTCACCGTTCGACTTGCATGTGTTAAGCACGCCGCCAGCGTTCGTCCTGAGCCAGAATCAAACTCTCCGTCAATGTCCAACGCCACCAACCACCCCAAGGCGGCCAGCAACAAACATTACGAACGACCCGAAGGTCACGTAGATCCGGCTTCAACAAGGACCCCACCACCCACGGGGTGGACAGCAGGATCCCAATCTCAACCATTGCGCCCACCCCGACACATCGGAGCGAGCCATATGGCATCGACTACTTGGCACACTGTTGAGTTCTCAAGGAACAGACGC
>NZ_LFKW01000028.1:0-5707 GCF_001040865.1 Cellulomonas sp. A375-1
ATGGCCGGGGTGCGCGGACGGCTGCGTCGGCCCCTGCTCGGCATCCGGCGCGAGGACACGCTCGCGGTGTGCGAGGTGCTCGGCCTCGACCCGTGGCACGACCCGACCAACGCGGGCCAGCCCGGCGACCCGCTGCGCAGCCGCGTGCGCGCCCACGTGCTGCCGGTGCTGGAGCGCGAGCTGGGACCGGGCGTCGCGCGGGCACTGGCCCGCACCGCGACCCACCTGCGCGAGGACGCCGCAGCGCTCGACGCCGCAGGCGCCACACTCCTCGCCGACGCCCTCACCCCTGCCGACTCGTCTTCCCCCGCCGACCCCCGTGTCCCGGTCGCCGGGCGCTTCGTTGCTCCGGCACCGCTTCGTCGGCCCGAAGCGACGAACCCGCGCGGGAACGACGACGCGGCCCCGGTCGGCGACGGCGCGGCGGGCTCCGACGGCGGGGTGGGGGTGGGGGTGGTGCTCGACGTGGGTGTCCTGCTCGGGGCCGAGGACGCCGTGCGGCGGCGGGCCGTGCGTGCGGCGGTCGTCGCCGCGGGGGCGCCCGCGGGTTCGGTGCACCGGGTGCACGTGCTCGCGGTGGACGCGCTGCTCACCGACTGGCACGGCCAGGGCCCCGTCCAGCTGCCCGGGCGGGTGGTGGCACGCCGCCGCTGTGGCACGCTTGTCGTCGGGCCCGACAGCCCACCGATGCCAGCCCGGGCGACCCGTCCGGCGGACCAGCACCGCACCTGACAGGAGCAGCAGTGGACCCTGCGGACATGGGAGCCGACCTCGAGAAGGTCCTGCTCACGCAAGAGCAGCTCCACGGCAGGCTCGACGAGATCGCGGCCCAGATCGACGCGGACTACGCGGGCAAGGACCTCCTGCTCGTCGGCGTCCTCAAGGGTGCCGTGATGGTCATGGCCGACCTCGCGCGCCGGCTGCACTCACCCGTGCAGATGGACTGGATGGCGGTCTCGTCCTACGGGTCGGGGACCAAGTCGTCCGGTGTCGTGCGGATCCTCAAGGACCTCGACACCGACCTGATCGGTCGGCACGTCCTGATCGTCGAGGACATCATCGACTCGGGCCTGACGCTGTCGTGGCTCGTGTCGAACCTGCGCAGCCGCGGCCCGGCGAGCGTCGAGATCGCAACGATGCTGCGCAAGCCCGACGCCGCCAAGGTCGAGGTCGACGTCCGGTACGTCGGGTTCGACATCCCGTCGGAGTTCGTCGTCGGGTACGGGCTCGACTACGCCGAGAAGTACCGCAACCTGCCGTTCGTCGGCACGCTCGCACCCCACGTCTACGGCGCCTGACCCCGCGGACCCGTCCGCCGGCGGTGCACGACCCGGCCGTCGGCAGGCTGTGCCCTGCGCGAACAGGGCCCGGGAACGCCAGGCGGAACGTGTACGTTCGACCGATCAGCCCGCTCGAGCAGGAGGATGAGGGGCCGAGCCCCGAACGCCTATGAACGTCAAGCGCCTCGCCCGCGGTCCGCTGCTGTGGATCGTGCTCGCCGTCGTGCTGCTCTGGATCGGCGTGTCCACGCTGACCCAGCCCAGCGTCAAGTCGATCGACACGTCCGACGGCCTCGCGCTGCTCGCGGGTGACACCGTCGAGTCCGCGAAGATCACCGACGGCGTCCAGCGCGTGCAGCTCACGCTGGACAAGAATTTCGTCAAGGGCGACGACGACTTCGGCAAGCTCGTGCAGTTCCAGTACGTCGTGCCGCAGGGCGAGACGGTCGTCAAGGCGGTGCAGAGCGCCGACCTCGAGAAGGGCTTCACGTCCGAGAACCCGCAGACCTCCTGGTGGAGCAGCCTGCTGTCGCTCGTGCTGCCGTTCATCATCATCCTGGCGATCTTCTGGTTCCTCATGGCCAACATGCAGGGCGGCGGCTCGCGGGTCATGAGCTTCGGCAAGTCGCGCGCGAAGCTGGTCTCCAAGGAGTCCCCACAGGTCACGTTCGCGGACGTCGCGGGCGTCGACGAGGCGGTCGAGGAGCTCACCGAGATCAAGGAGTTCCTCTCCGAGCCGGCGAAGTTCCAGGCGGTGGGCGCCAAGATCCCCAAGGGCGTGCTGCTGTACGGCCCGCCCGGGACCGGCAAGACCCTCCTGGCCCGCGCCGTCGCGGGTGAGGCCGGCGTGCCGTTCTACTCGATCTCCGGCTCGGACTTCGTCGAGATGTTCGTCGGCGTGGGCGCGAGCCGCGTGCGTGACCTCTTCGAGCAGGCCAAGCAGAACGCTCCCGCGATCATCTTCGTCGACGAGATCGACGCCGTCGGTCGCCACCGTGGCGCCGGCCTGGGGGGCGGGCACGACGAGCGTGAGCAGACGCTGAACCAGATGCTCGTCGAGATGGACGGCTTCGACGTCAAGACGAACGTCATCCTGATCGCCGCGACCAACCGGCCCGACATCCTCGACCCGGCCCTGCTGCGCCCGGGCCGCTTCGACCGCCAGGTCGCGGTCGAGCCGCCGGACCTCAAGGGCCGCGAGAGGATCCTGCAGGTGCACGCGCAGGGCAAGCCGATGGCCCCGGCCGTCGACCTGACCGCGGTCGCTCGTCGGACCCCCGGCTTCACGGGCGCGGACCTGGCGAACGTCCTCAACGAGGCCGCGCTGCTCACCGCGCGGCAGAACGCGCAGATCATCGACGACCACGCGCTCGACGAGGCGATCGACCGCGTCGTCGCAGGTCCGCAGAAGCGCACGCGCGTCATGAACGTCAAGGAGCAGAAGCTCACGGCGTACCACGAGGGCGGCCACGCGCTCGTCGCCGCCGCGCTGCGCTACACGGACCCCGTCACGAAGGTGACGATCCTGCCCCGCGGTCGCGCGCTCGGCTACACGATGGTCATGCCCGTCGAGGACAAGTACTCGGTCACGCGCAACGAGCTGCTCGACCAGCTCGCCTACGCGATGGGTGGCCGCGTCGCCGAGGAGCTCGTCTTCCACGACCCGACGACGGGTGCGGGCAACGACATCGAGAAGGCCACCGCGACCGCGCGCCGCATGGTGACGCAGTTCGGCATGAGCAGCTCGATCGGCGCGATCCGCCTCGGTCAGGACTCCGGCGAGGTCTTCCTCGGCCGCGACATGGGCCACCAGCGCGACTACTCCGAGGAGGTCGCGGGCCGGATCGACGCCGAGGTGCGCGGGCTCATCGACCGTGCGCACGACGAGGCCTGGGAGATCCTGGTCGAGTACCGCGACGTCCTGGACGCCCTCGTGCTCGAGCTCCTCGAGAAGGAGACGCTCAACGCCAAGCAGCTCGCGGAGATCTTCGAGCCCGTGGTGAAGCGCGAGCCGCGGCAGGTGTGGCTCTCGAGCGACCAGCGTGCCGTCTCGGACCGCCCGCCGATCCAGACGCCCGCCGAGATCGCCGCGCAGAACGGGCACGCCGTCGTCCCCGAGGACGAGGCCGTCGCCGCGAACCACGAGCGCCCGCCGGTCGAGACCATCGAGCTCCCGCCGTCGCAGACGCCCGAGGCCAACTGATGGTCGACCCGATCACGGAGCCCACCGGCCCCGTCGGTGAGTACGACCAGCCGCGCGCCGAGGCCGCGATCCGTGAGCTGCTGATCGCCGTCGGTGAGGACCCGGACCGCGAGGGCCTGCAGGACACCCCGGCGCGTGTGGCGCGTGCCTACCGGGAGATCTTCGCCGGGCTGCGGATGACCCCGAAGGACGTCCTGACGACGACCTTCAACCTCGGTCACGACGAGATGGTCCTGGTCAAGGACATCGAGGTGTACTCGACGTGCGAGCACCACCTGGTGCCGTTCCACGGTGTGGCGCACGTCGGCTACATCCCGGGCGCCGACGGTCGCATCACGGGGCTGTCGAAGCTCGCGCGGCTCGTCGACGTCTTCGCGCGGCGCCCGCAGGTCCAGGAGCGCCTCACGACGCAGATCGCCGACGCGCTCGTCGCGGAGCTCGAGCCCCGCGGCGTGATCGTCGTCATCGAGTGCGAGCACCTGTGCATGTCGATGCGCGGTGTCCGCAAGCCTGGTTCACGCACCGTGACGTCCGCGGTGCGCGGGCAGATGCGCACCGCCGCGACGCGTGCCGAGGCGATGAGCCTCATCCAGGCGCACTGAGCACGAGGAGCGAGTCGTGAGCGTTCGTCGGACGGTGGCCCGCGCGTTCTGGCGGGTCAGCCGCTGGGACCTGGTCACCGAGCGTCCGCCGCGGGACGGCGCGGGCATCCTGATCGGCGCCCCGCACACGTCCAACTGGGACTTCATCTTCATGCTCGGCATCGCGTGGGAGCAGGAGCTGCCGTTCCGGTGGCTCGGCAAGCACACGCTGTTCTCGGGCCTCGCCGGCCCGCTCATGCGAGGGTTGGGCGGCATCCCCGTGGACCGGCGCGACCCCGCCGGGCTCGTCGACGAGCTCGTCTCGCGGGTGCGCGACGGCGAGCGGTTCTACCTCGTCGTGACGCCCGAGGGCACGCGCAGCGGGTCCGGCTGGAAGTCGGGCTTCTACCGGATCGCCCGCGAGGTGGACTGGCCGGTGACGCTCGGCTACGTCGACCGGACCACGATGACGACGGGCCTCGGCCCGACCGTCCGGCTCACCGGCGACGTCCGCGCGGACATGGACGTCATCCGTGCGTTCTACGCCGACAAGTCAGGTTTCCAGCCGCGGCGGCGCACCGAGCCACGCCTGCGCGCCGAGTCGGGGGAGGAGTCGGTATGAGGTTCATGCGGTCGCGCAGGGTGCTCGTCGTCGTGTCCATGGTCGCGGCGATCGCCCTCGTCGGGACGCTCGCCATCGGCCTGCTCGTCTGACCCCGGCACCCCCCGGTACCGACTGCCCGCCCGACTCCGCGGCCTGGGTCAGCTGGTCTCGCCCTCGTAGAGCCCGATGTCGTTGCCGTCGGGGTCGCGCACGACGGCCCACCAGCTCGTCTCGCTGATCGGCGACTTGGGCATGAGGACGGTCGCGCCGAGCTCCGTGGCCTTCGCGATCGTCTCGTCGATCGAGTCGACCTCGACGTAGCTGCGCGGCTGGGTGAAGCCCTCGGAGCGCGGAGCGAGGCCGCCGCCGCTGATCTTGTTGGGGGCCTGCCACATGGGGTAGCCCTCGTAGCCCGCGACCTCGGCGATCTGCCAGCCGAACAGCGTGCCGTAGAAGCGGGTCGCGGCGTCGTTGTCGGACACCGGGATGTCGATGTGGGTGATGTCTCCGTGGGGCATCGCACGCTCCGTCCTCGTCGTGCCGCCCGACCGCGAATCGGTCGAATCGGACCCCCAGCACGCTACGACAGCCCTCCGACACCCGCCCACCCACACTCGACCCAGCCCCGCACGTGCCGCTCCACCGCCCACGCCTTCCACTCACTCCCACGCCACGCACGCCACCCGCCCGCGCTGCTCGACCCGCACCGCTGCTCTCCACCCAGCGCACGCTCAGCCTCCGACCCCCCGACCCCGAGCGAGCGCAGGCTGGTCCGCGCGCCCTGGCCCTCGACCCAGGACTTGCTCCGGCCATAGCGGTGTGAGGCCTGAGCAACCGCTGCCTCGTGGGTGGTGGGCGGCATGACCCAGGGCTTGCTCCGGCGGTGACTCGGTGGGGCCTGAGTAGGTGCTGGCTCGGTGACGCGCTGCGCTCGACCCAGGGGTTGCTCCGGCTGTGGCGAGGTGAGGCCTGAGTGAGCGCTGGTTCGTGGGTGGTGGGAGGTGTGACCCAGGGGTTGCTCCGGCTGTGGCGAGGTGAG
>NZ_LFKW01000029.1:0-5587 GCF_001040865.1 Cellulomonas sp. A375-1
CGGTCCGCGTCGCGCAGCGCGTCCAGGCGCGCGGGCACGCGGCCCGCGACGGTGAGCGGACCGGCGTCGTCGAGCAGACCGAGCGCCTCGGCGTTCACGTCCGCCCGCGCCTGGGCGCCCAGGCGCTCGGTCCTGCGAGCAGCGCGGCCGGCGAGCCACGGGGCGACCACCCCGGCGAGCAGCAGGCACGCGACGAGCGCGAGCCCCGCCGGCGGCCAGATGAGGATCATCGCGGCGCTGGTCGCGACGCCGAGCGTGGCCGCGACGGCCGCGGGCAGCAGACCGCGCACCACGAGGTCGCCCACGTCGTCGACGTCCGCCCCGACCCGTGCGAGCAGGTCGCCGCGGCGCACGCTGAGCACCGCCCCCGCGCGACCGTCCGCGAGCCTCTCGTACAGCGTGGTGCGCAGCCGCGTCATGCCGGACAGGGCGAGGTCGTGGGAGACCAGCCGCTCGACGTACCGCAGCACGCCGCGACCGATGCCGAACGCGCGCACCCCGACCGTGGCGACGGACAGCGTGAGCACCGGCGGCATCTGCGACGCACGTGCGATCAGCCACGCGGAGACCGCCGCCAGCGCGACCGCGCAGCCGAGCGCGAGCGTGCCGAGCACGACCGCGAGGGCGAAGCGTCGGCGGTCGACCTCGAGCAGGGCGACGGCACGGCGCAGCGTCCCGCGCGGGGGGACCGCGACGTCGTCGGGGCGCGCGGTCTCGGGGCTCGCGGTCATGGCGGTCGTCGTCATCGCGTCACCGCCGCGAGGTGCGCGTCGTCCAGCGTGACCACGTCGTCCGCGCACGCGAGCAGGGCGGCGCGGTGCGCGACGAGCAGGACCGCGCGTCCCGCGTCGCGCAGCGCGGCCACCGTGCGCAGGACGGTGCGCTCGGCGACGTCGTCCAGGTGGGCGGTGGGCTCGTCGAGGACCACCAGCGGCGCCGAGCCCACGAGCGCGCGGGTCAGCGCGACGCGCTGCGCCTGGCCGACGGACAGCCCGTGACCGCCGCGACCGATGCGGGTCGACCAGCCGTCGGGGAGGTCGACGACGACCGCGTCCAGCCCGGTCACCTCCGCCGCGCGCCGGCGTTGCTCGTCGTCGCCGCCGACGACCTGTGCGAGCGTGCCGGGCTCGAGGACCGGCCGCTGGGGGAGCCAGGCGACCTGCCGCCAGAACGTCTCGAGGTCCACGGTGCCGGGCTCGTGCGCGGCGACCACGACGTCGTCGCCGACCCGCACGACGCCCTCGTCGGGCGTGAGGAGCCCCAGCAGCACCTCGACCGCGGTCGACTTGCCGGACCCGGGCGGCCCCGCGAGCGCGGTCACGCGGCCCGGGACGACCGCGAACGACAGGTCACGCGGCGTCTCGCCGCGCGCGGTGCGCACGCTCACGTGCTCGACGCGGACACCGACGCGGGAGAGGTCGGGTGCCGGCGCGGTGCCCGACCTGTCCGGGGCGGGCTCGTCGAGCACCGCGAACGCGGCCTCGGCGGCGGCGACGCCGTCCGTCGAGGCGTGGAACTGCGCACCCACCGCGCGCAGCGGGGCGAACACCTCGGGGGCGAGCACCAGCACCGCGAGGCCCGTCACGAGGTCGAGGTCGCCGTGCACGAGGCGCAGGCCGATACCCACCGCGACGAGCGCGACCGACAGCGTCGACAACAGCTCCAGCACCATGCCGGACAGGAACGCGATGCGCAGCGTGCCCATCGTCGCGCGCCGGTGCGCGTCGCCCAGGGCGTGCACGCGGGCACCCGGGCCGCGTTCGCGACCGAGCGCGCGCAGCGTCGGCAGACCCGCGATGAGGTCGAGCACCTGTGCGGACAGCCGCTGCATCGCGGCGAGCCCGCGTTCCGAGCGGCCCTGCGTGAGCACACCGACGAGCCACATGAAGATCGGCACGAGGGGCAGGACCGCCACGAGGATCACCGCCGAGACCCACTCGAGTTCGAGGACGACGAGCAGGGTCGCGGGTGTGACCGTCGCGGCGAGGACGAGCTGGGGCAGGTACCGCACGAAGTACGGCTCGAGGTCGTCGAGCCCGCGCGTCGCGAGCGTGACCAGCTCGGGGGCGCGCCCGTCGCCGAGCCGGCGCGGCCCGAGGGCGGTCGCGCGCGCCACCACCTGCTCGCGCAGCTCGGCGACGGCCCGGGCTGCCGCCCGGTGGGCGTACCGCTCCTGCACGACCGTCACGAGCACGCGCGCCGCCACGACGAGCGCGAACCAGCCGACGAGCGGCGCGACCGCGTCCCATGCCCGCGCGCCGAGGGCGACGCCGTCGCTCACGGCGCGCCCGAGGGCGTGCGCCAGCAGGAGTGCCTGGGCCACGACGAGCCCGGCGGTGACGATGCCGAGCGCGACGGTCAGGGCGACGTACCACCGCGCCGCGCGGGCGTGGCGCAGCAGGCGCGGGTCGAGGGGCTTCACGCCTCGATCGTGCCGGATCCCTCGCCCGACGAGCCGGCCGCGACGGCCGCGGGCTCGTCGCGGCGGAACGTCAGGCCGGTGTGCGCCGGGATGTGGTCGGTGGTCAGTCGCTTGCGGAACACCCAGTACGTCCAGCCCTGGTAGAGCAGCACGAGCGGCGTGAGGACCACGGCGACCCACGTCATGACCGTGAGCGTGTAGTCGGTCGACGACGCGTTGTCGACCGTGAGCGAGTTCGCCTGGTCGAACGCGGGCATCACGTCGGGGAACAGCGAGCCGAAGATCAGCACGACGGCGCCCACGATCGCGACGGCCGAGGCGACGAACGCCTGGCCCTCGCGTCGTGCCCGCGTCGCGAGCACCACGAGCACGAGTGCGACGGCGGCGACCGCCACGGCGGCCCACGTCCACGCGTTGTCGGAGTAGGCGAGCTGCGCCCAGATCGCCCACGCGCCGGCGACGACGAGCGTCACGACCGACGAGCGCGCCGCGAAGTCTCCCGCGCGACGGCGGATGTCGCCGTCGGACTTCAGCGCCAGGAAGATCGCGCCGTGCGTGAGGAAGATCAACGTGGTGACCGCGCCGCCGAGCAGCGCGAACGGGTTGAGCAGCGCGAAGAACCCGCCCACGTACTGGTGGTCGGCGTCGAGCTCGACCCCGCGCACGATGTTCGCGAAGGCGACGCCCCACAGCACGGACGGCAGCCAGGAGCCGAAGATCAGCGCGCGGTCGGCCCAGGTGCGCCAGCGGTCGTCGTTGATCTTGCCGCGCCACTCGAACGCCACGACGCGCACGATGAGCGCGATGAGGATGAGGAACAGCGGCAGGTAGAACCCGCTGAACAGGGTCGCGTACCACTCGGGGAACGCCGCGAACATCGCGCCGCCCGCGGTGAGCAGCCACACCTCGTTGCCGTCCCAGACGGGGCCGATCGTGTTGATCATGACGCGCCGCTCGCGCTCCTTGTCGCCCTTCTTGGGCAGGAGGCCGAGCAGCATGCCGACACCGAAGTCGAACCCCTCGAGCACGAGGTAGCCGGTCCACAGGACCGCGATGAGGACGAACCAGACGGTCGTGAGCTCCATGGTGATGTCTCCGTCTCGCGGCTCAGTAGGCGAAGGACAGGGTCGAGTCGTCGTCGGAGCCGTCGCGCCCGGCGGCGGCGCGCGCCTCGGGGCTCGGGTCCTTCTCGCTGGCGGCGACGCCCTCGACCGCGTAGCGGTGCATGAGGCGGTACCAGAGCACCGCGAGCACGCCGTACAGGAGCGTGAAGCCGATCAGGGAGATCCAGATCGTCGTCGGGCTCGTGACGACCGAGACGCCCCGTGCGGTCAGCAGCCACACGCCGTCGACGCCCGAGGAGTTCGGGTTCGGGGCGACCACCCACGGCTGCCGGCCCATCTCGGTGAAGATCCAGCCGAACGACGAGGCCAGGAACGGCGTGGCGATCGCGGCGATGCCGAGCGTGCCGAACCACTTCTTGTCCGTGACCGAGCCCTTCTTGCGCAGCAGCCACAGGGCGGCGAGCGACAGGGCCGCCGCACCGGCGCCGAAGCCGATCATGAGGCGGAACGACCAGTAGGTGATCGCGAGGTTCGGATAGAAGCGCGTGTCGTCGTCGAACGTGGGGGCGACGCCGTTGGCCTCCTCCCAGTCGCGGATCCACTGCGCGTAGTAGTCCTGCAGCTCGTCGACGCCCCGGACCCGGGAGTCGAAGTCGCCGGTCGCGAGGAACGAGGTCAGACCCGGGATCTCGATGAGGTGCTTGACGCCCGCGCAGTCGTTGGTGAGGTCGCCGATCGCCAGGATCGAGAACGACGCGCCGTCGGCCGACTCGCACAGGCCCTCGGCCGCCGCCATCTTCGCCGGCTGCTGGTCGAACATGAGCTTGGCCTGCGCGTCGCCGGAGACCGCGACGCCCGCGCCGCCGACGAGCATCGCGACCAGCCCGAGGATCACGGCCGGTCGGTACACGTCGCGCGCCGTGGCGGCGTCGCCCGCGCGGACCTTCTTGACCATCCACCACGCGGCGATGCCGGCGACGAACGTGCCCGCGGTCAGGAGTGCGGCGGTGATCGTGTGCGGGAATGCGGCGAGCACGGTCGGGTTCGTGAGCACGGCGCCGATGTCGTTCATCTCGGCGCGGCCGGTCTCGAAGTTGTACGTGATGCCCACGGGGTGCTGCATCCACGAGTTGGCCGCGAGGATGAAGAACGCCGACAGGTTCGTCGCGATCGCGACCGCCCAGATGCACGCGAGGTGGATCTTCTTGGGCAGCTTGTCCCAGCCGAAGATCCACAGCCCGAGGAACGTCGACTCGATGAAGAACGCGGCGAGCGCCTCCATGGCGAGCGGCGCCCCGAAGACGTCCCCGACGAAGCGGGAGTACTCGCTCCACGCCATGCCGAACTGGAACTCCTGCACGATGCCGGTGGCGACGCCGATCGCGAAGTTGATCAGCAGGAGCTTGCCGAAGAACTTGGTCAGGCGCAGCCAGCGCTCGTTGCCGGTGCGGTACCAGATCGTCTGCATGATCGCGACGAGCGGCGCCAGGCCGATCGTGAGCGGGACGAAGATGAAGTGGTAGACGGTCGTGATGCCGAACTGCCAGCGGGCCAGATCGAGGGCGTCCACGTGTTCTCCGTGCGGTGCGGGCGGCGAATGGGTGGGGGCGTGCGTCAGAGCGCAGGGAGTCCTGCAGGCGGTGATCCCACCCGAGGGGAACGCTAGGGCGGGCACCCGGGCCAGGCCGGGACGAAGGTCCCGGGTGCTGACGACTTGTCGTCATCCCCTCGCGCGTCGCGAGCACGCCGGTTCCGGCGCTCTGTGCGATACTGGCCGCGGTTCGACGAGCGTCCACACCGCGAGGCGAACCCGTGAGCTCGCACCCAGTGCGCTGCGCGCGCCAGCCGCCGCCGCACCGTCGAGAGGCCCAACCGGGCCCGGACGGACGAGGCAGGCGAAGGCGCCCGCCGGCCCGGTGTGCGGCCGCGCCCGACGACTTCCGTCGCCACGCGCCGCGTGAGTGACGACCGACCGACCGAGGACCGCCACGCGTGTGGAGGGCGGTTCGCGGCACCCAGGAGCGCTCCGCGTGACCGATCAGAACACCCCCGACCTCGCAGCAGCGTCGACGCAGGAGGGGGCAGGTGCGGCCGCCGCACC
>NZ_LFKW01000003.1:0-13359 GCF_001040865.1 Cellulomonas sp. A375-1
CGGGGGCGGCGGGCGGCGCCGCGGACGGCGCGTCGTCGGACGTGAGGTCCTTGACCTCCCGCTTGAAGATGCGCATCGACTGACCCACGCTCTTGGCCAGGTCGGGCAGTCGCTTGGCACCGAACAACAGGAGGATCACCACGACCAGGACGACGATGTGCCAACCCTGCAGGTTCCTACCCATGTGAGCCCCTCTAGACGGTTCGCAAGTCGCCCGATCCTAACCGCCCAGGGGCGTGCCTCGTGCACGCCGCCGACCCGCGACGCGCGCGCTGCTCAGGTCCAGTACGCCCGCCAGCCGCGAGCGACGTCGGCGTGGCGCTCGGCGCGCAGGTCGCGACGAGCACGCCGAGCCGCACGCAGGCGGAGCACCACCTCGCGCAGCTCGTCACGGTCCGCGAGCAGCGTCGCGGAGGTGTCCGGGCGCTCCCGTGCGGCGATCTCGGCGAGCTCCTCCGCGCGCGCGGCGAGCGCTCCCGCCGCCTCGCCCGCGCGCGCGAGCTCACGTCCGAGCTCGACGACCGAGCGCCACAGGCGTCGACCGAGGAAGAACGCCCCGACCAGCGTGCCGACGACGAGCAGCGACCACACCGCGAACCACACGTCAGGCCCCCGCGTGCTCGTCGTACGGACGGACGCGCGCCGGGTCCGCCAGCGGGCCGTACGCCGCCAGCGCGGCACGCGCCGTGCTCGCGACCTCGGCCGCGACCGACGCCGGGCGCACGTCCAGGATCTCGTTGGCCGCCTGCAGGACGAGGTGGCGCAGCCACGCCGGGCTCACGACGCGCAGGTCGACCTCGAACGAGCCGTCGTCGAGGTTGCGGACCTCCTGGACCGGGGTCGACTCGGCGATCCACCGGCCCTGGCTGGCCAGGTGGACCGTGACGAGCGCACCGTCGTCGCCCGGCTCGAACTCCCCGCCACCGGGCGCCAGCGGGTGGTGCTCGGCCGGCTCGTCGAGCACGTGCGCGGCGAGGATGCGGTCCACGCGGAACAGTCGCTCGCCCTCGACGGCGTGGCACCAGCCCAGCAGGTAGGAGCGGTCGGTGTCCGTCACGAGGCGGATCGGGTCGACGTCACGCTCCGAGGACACGTCGGCCGCGTTGACGTAGCGCAGGTGCAGCCTGCGGCCCTCGCGCAGCGAGGTCGCGAGCGCTGCGGCCACCTCGGGTGCGGCCGCCAGTGTGAGCGACACGTCCACGGTGCCGGCGGCGTCCCCCACGGCGGCGGTCAGCTTGGCGAGCGCGGAGCGGACCACCTGCGCGCGCTCGTCGTCCAGCGCACCGCTCAGGCCCGCGTCGAGCGCGCGCAACGACGCGACGAGTGCGACGCCCTCGCGCGCGCTGAGCCGTAGCGGCCGGGTCATGTTGCGCGACTCGGTGAGCCGCACGACCCCGCGCTCGTACGACGAGAAGTCGAAGTCGATCAAGTCGTACGGCAGGTAGCCAGGCGTCCCGCTGACCCACAGCGTGTCGATGTCGGCCATCACCTGCTCGCTGGTCACGCCGAACTGGCGGGCGAGCTCCTCGACCGAAGCGCCCTCGTGCCGGTCGAGGAACGCGACCAGTCCGAGCAGGCGCACCACACGGTCGCTCGCGCGCTCAGCCACGCTCCACCTCCAGCACCGCGACGTCGTCGTCCACCCGAGGCGCCGGCGCGAGCGCGGCCGCGCGCTCAAGCAGCTGCAGCGCGTGCTCGCGCACGTCGGGCGGGTCCAGGACCAGTACCGCGTCGCCGTAGCCGACCAGCTCCTCCGCGAGCTCCCACGCGTTGCGGAAGGCGACGTGCACGACGTCTCGCCCCACGACCAACGGGCCCACGACCGGGTCCTGCGACCAGTCGGGCGCGTCGGGCGGCGTCTCGATCGCGCGGACCCGGGTCGCCTCGGCACGCTCCGGCAGGACCGCGAGAGTCGCGACGCGCGCCGGGCCCTCGCGCCACGCCGCCATGGCCTGCTCGACCTGCTCGGGTGAGGGCGCGTCGAACGCGCCCGGCTCCCCCACGGCCCGGATGGAGCCCTCGATGCGGCTCAGCCGGAACGACCGGGTCGCGCCGCGGTCCCGGTCCCAGCCGAGCAGGACCCAGCCACCACGTCGAGCGATCAGCTGCCACGGCTCGACGCGACGCTCACGCACCTCGCCCGTGCTGGCCGCGCGGTACGTCAGGCGCACGACCTGACGCGCCTGCGCGGCGTCGAGCAGCGGAGCGAACACCGCACCGCCCGACCGCACCCGCGGCGCGAGGCCAGCCACCAGGTCGGTCGCGCCCGGTCCCTGACCCACCGCACGCAGCTTGGTCAGCGCGCGCGCCGTGTCGCCCCGCATCGTGCGGTCCTGCCACGTCTGGGCGGCGAGCGTCAGCACGCCCAGCTCGGCCGCGGTGAGGTCGATCGCGGGCAACGCGTACGCGTCGAGGTCGATGCGGTAGCCGATGTCGTCGCCGTGCCCCGCGTCCGTGACCGTCACGAGCGGGATGCCCAGGTCGCGCAAGGTGTCCTTGTCGCGCTCGAACATCCTCTCGAACGCCTCGTCGCTCGGGGCGTCGGCGTATCCGGCTACGGACGCGCGCACCTGCTCCTTCGTCATCCGCCCGTGGGTGTTCACGAGGGCGATGAGGAGGTTGAGCAGGCGCTCGGCGGGGTCGATCGAGGTGGCCATCGGGTCCACCGTAGTGGCCGGTAGCGTGGAGACGTGATCACGTGGCGTGCAGGTGTCGTCGAACAGGTCGGGACGTCGTGGCGGGGGGCCGTGGAGCTGACCGTCGCTCTCGACCAGCCGTGGGCGGACCCGACCCTCCCGGCGAAGGTCAAGGCGCTCGCGTACCCGGCGCTGGTCGGGCACCTCGATCGCGGTCGTCGGGTCTGGATCAACGTCTCGGCGCTGGCTCGCGGGCTCGGCACGGGCGGGTACGCGCTGGTCATCGCACCCGCGGACGGTCAGCCCGTGGACCCGCCGCCGTCGCCCGGGCACCTCGTCAAGGCGCGCTACACGCCGCTGCAGGCGATGGTGCTGGGCGTCGACGACCAGGAGTCGGAGCACCACGACACGATGCGCGACGCCGACGACCTCGAGGGGCTCCCGGTCGTCGTCGCCGACCTGCACTCCGCGCTCCCCGCGATCGTCGCAGGCGCCCGGCTCGAGGCCGAGCGGGCGGGACGCCCGGCGCCCGACGTCGCGTACGTCATGACCGACGGCGGCGCCCTGCCCGCCTGGTTCTCGCGGGCAGTGGCAGGGCTGCGCGACGCGGGCTGGATCTCCACGTGCATCACCGCAGGTCAAGCCTTCGGCGGCGACCTCGAGGCGGTCTCCGTCCACACCGCGCTCCTCGCGGCGCGGCACGTCGCGCACGCAGACCTGGCGGTCGTCGTCCAGGGGCCGGGCAACCTCGGCACGGGCACGCGGTGGGGCTTCTCGGGCGTGGCCGCGGGCGAGGCGATCAACGCCACCTCGATCCTGCGCGGGCGGCCGATCGCCTCGCTGCGCGTCTCGGGTGCCGACCCGCGGGAGCGGCACGTCGGGATCTCGCACCACTCGACGACGGCCTACGGCAAGGTCGCACTCGTCCCGGCCGACGTCGTCGTCCCCGTGTTCGACCCCGCCGACCCGATCCTGGGACCGCTCGGCGCCCGCGTGAAGGAGCAGGCCGCAGCGCTCGTCGAGCCGACCGGACGCCACCGGCTCGTCGAGGTCGCGGCGGGCCCCGACGTGCGGCGGGCGCTCACGACGTCGCCCGTTCGGCTCTCGACGATGGGACGAGGGCTCGACCAGGACCCGTCGGCCTTCCTCGCCGCCGCCGTGGCGGGCGTGCACGCGGCGTCGTTGCTCTGACCGGGCTGGCCCGCGCGGGTGGGCGCCGTCAGTCGTCGCGCGTCGTGCGGCTCCGCGCCGCGACCAACGTCGAGAGCCGGCGAGCCTCGGCGAGCGCGTGCTCGCCGTCGGCGCGCTGGATCCCCATGACCGCGAGCGTGTCGCCGTCCGCGAGGTCGAGCTGGACCCACGGACGGTCGCCGAACCGCACGGTGACGACCTGCGCCCACGTCAGGCGCGTCGTGACCATGAGGTTGCGGACCGTGAGGCCCTCGTCGTCCGGGACCGCGGCCACCGAGGCCTGACGCCAGCAGAACCAGACGATGCCGAGCGCGAGCAGCGCGAACCCCGCGACGTCCAGGGACGACAACGGCATCAGGACGACCAGGAGCACGGTCGCGAGCACGACGACGCCCGCGAGCGTCAGCGAGGCGATCCGCGCCAGCCGGGGCCGGAACGGGGCCAGGTCGACCGTCGCGGACACGGTTACAGCCGGCACGCGTGGATCGACGTCACGAGGATCGCGCGGGCACCCAGGTCGTAGAGCTGGTCCATCACCCGGTTGGTCTGGTCGCGGCGGACCATCGCGCGGACCGCGGCCCACTCGCGGTTGTGCAGCGGCGAGACGGTCGGCGACTCGAGCCCGGGCGTGATCGCGACGGCCTGGTCGACGAGGTCCAGCGGGCAGTCGTAGTCCATGAGCACGAACTGCCGGGCGGTGAGCACGCCCTGCAGGCGCCGGGTCAGGACGTCCAGGCCCGCGGGGGCCTCGACGTCCGAGCGACGCGCGAGCACCGCCTCGGAGCGCAGCAGCGCCTCGCCGAACACGTCCAGACCGGCGGCACGCAGCGTCGAGCCGGTCTCGACGACGTCGGCGACCACGTCGGCGACGCCGAGCCGGATCGCGCTCTCGACCGCGCCGTCGAGGCGCACGACCGCGCTCGGCTCGATGCCCCGTTCGGCGAGCGTCGCGCGCACCAGGACCGGGTACGAGGTCGCGACCCGCAGGCCGGCGATCTGCGAGATGTCGCTCAGCGTGCCCGCCGTGGTGGCGAACCGGAACGTCGACCGCGCGAAGCCGAGCGGCAGGTGCTCGACCGCGGGCGACTCCGAGTCGAGCAGCAGGTCCCGCCCGGTGATGCCGACGTCGACCGTGCCCGCCCCGACGTACACCGCGATGTCGCGGGGCCGCAGGAAGAAGAACTCGACGTCGTTGTCCGGGTCGGGCAGCACGAGCTCGCGCGAGTCGCGCCGCTGGCGGTAGCCGGCCTCACGGAGCATCTCGACGGCGGGCTCGGACAGCGAGCCCTTGTTGGGGACGGCGATGCGCAGCACAGGAGTTCCTTCGGACGACTCAGAGGTGGGCGTAGACGTCGTCGAGCGTGAGCCCGCGCGCCAGCATGAGCACCTGCAGGTGGTAGAGCAGCTGCGAGATCTCCTCGGCCGTCCGCTCGTGGCCCTCGTGCTCGGCGGCCATCCAGACCTCGGCGGCCTCCTCGACGATCTTCTTGCCGATCGCATGAACGCCGGCGTCCAGCTCGGCGACGGTGCCCGAGCCCTCGGGCCTGGTCACCGCCTTCTCGGACAGCTCCGCGAACAGCGCCTCAAACGTCTTCACGTCGGCCAAGGGTAGACGTTGCGCGCACTGCGCTCGTCGCGGGCTCGGCGACTGGGACGCGAGCTTGCACCGGCTCGGCCGAGGAGAGGCGTTGCGCACGCCACCAGACGACGAACCCGTAGACGACGACGCCGCCGTACACGAGGTACAGCGCGGCCGACGGGTAGTAGCCCGCCGAGAGCAGCAGGGGCACGCCCACGAGGTCCACGGCGATCCAGATGAGCCAGAACTCGATCCACCCGCGTGCCATGCCGTAGGTCGCGAGCAGCGAGCCCGTGAAGATCCACGCGTCGGCCCACGGCCCCCACGAACCGAGCTCACGGAAGACCCACGCGAAGGCGACGGTCCCCAGCACGGCCGCGGGCGCCAGCAGCGCCCAGCCGGCTCGACCGGCCCAGCGCGGCTCGACCGCGGGAGCGTCCGGCACCCCTGCGGCCTGCGCGTCGCGGCGGGTCTGCCGCCACCGCACCCAGCCGTACACCGACACGACGACGAAGAACACCTGGCGGCCCGCCTGGCCGTACAGGTCACGGTGCTGCGGCGTGTCGAAGACGGCGCCGAGGAACACCGTGAACAGCAGCACGTTGCCGACGATGCCTACGGGCCACGCCCACACCCTGCGCCGCAGCCCGCCCACGGCCGACGCGAGCCCGAACAGGTTGCCGACGATCTCGCGCCACAGGATGTCGTGGTGCGCGATGGTGACGGTGGCGTCGAACAGCCACCCGAGCGGTCCGTTCACCGGGTCAGGCCGCGCAGCGCACCGACCGTCGCGACCGCCGCCTGCGCGGCCTCGTACCCCTTGTCCTCGACCGATCCGGGCAGGCCGGCGCGGTCGAGCGCCTGCTGCTCGTCGTCGCACGTGAGCACGCCGAACCCGACCGGCACGCCCGTGCTCACGGCGACGTCCGTCAGGCCGTTCGTCGCGCCCGCGCACACGTACTCGAAGTGCGGCGTGCCGCCGCGGATCACGACCCCGAGCGCGACCACGGCGTCCGCACCGCCACGCGCCGCGACGCCCGCGGCGACCGGGAGCTCGAACGTGCCGGGCACGCGGACCACCGTCACGTCCTCGACGTGCGCCTCGGCCAGGGCGCGGCGCGCTCCGTCCAGCAATCCGTCCATGACGACGGTGTGCCACGAGGCGGCGACGACGACGAGACGCAGGCCGGTGCCGTCGACGGTCAGGGTGGGTGCTCCGGCGCCGCTCATGCGAGGTCCTCCAAGGGTGCGTAGGTGTGGTCCGTACGGTCGGCACCCGGCGTGGCGGGTGCGGCGTGGACCGGGGAGACAGGGATCGGCTCGCGGACCGCGGCCCGCTCGCCGGCGGCGCCGTCGAAGTGGAGCACGTGCCCCATCGACGTCGCCTTGGTGCGCAGGTACGCCTCGTTCTGCGGCGTGCGGCCCACCTCGAGCCCGCGCACCTCGACGACCTCGATGCCGTGCGCGCGCAGCCCGGCCACCTTGGCCGGGTTGTTGGTCAGGAGCTGGACGCGTTCGACGCCGAGCGCGTGCAGGATCGCGGCCGCGCTGCCGTACTCGCGGCGGTCGGCGGGCCAGCCGAGATCCAGGTTCGCCTCGACCGTGTCGCGCCCCTCGTCCTGCAGCGCGTACGCCGCGACCTTGGCGAGCAGCCCGATCCCCCGGCCCTCGTGACCTCGCAGGTACACGACCGCGCCGCCCTGCTCGGCGGCGAGCTCGAGCGCGGCGTCGAGCTGGGGCCCGCAGTCGCAGCGCGCCGAGCCGA
This sequence comes from Cellulomonas sp. A375-1, assembly GCF_001040865.1. Lineage (NCBI taxonomy): Bacteria > Bacillati > Actinomycetota > Actinomycetes > Micrococcales > Cellulomonadaceae > Cellulomonas > Cellulomonas sp. A375-1. The sequence continues at coordinate 7,172 of NZ_LFKW01000003.1, forward strand.
ACGCGTCGCCCGTCAGGCACTCGCTGTGCACCCGGACCACGGGCGTCGCGGCCAGGCCCCTCGTCGGGACGAGCGCCACGTGCTCGTCGCCCGTGCGCAGGTCGCGGAAGCCGTGGATGCGGAAGTCCCCGTGCCGCGTGGGCAGGTAGGCGGTGTGCGTGGCGTGCACGCGCGGGCGGCCGTCACCGGGTGCGGGTGCCTCGACCAGGTCGTCGTGCCGGCGACGCCACGCGACCAGGTCGGCGATCGTCAGGAGGACCAGGCCCTCGTCCTGCGCGAGTCGTGAGGCCTCCGGCAGCCGGACCATCGTGCCGTCGTCGTTCACGAGCTCGGCGATCGCGCCGACCGGGGCCAGCCCGGCCAGCCGGCACAGGTCCACAGCGGCCTCCGTGTGGCCCGCGCGGTGCAGGACGCCGCCCGGCACCGCGCGCAGCGGCAGCACGTGGCCGGGCCGGATGAGGTCGACCGGGCCGCTCGCCGGGTCCGCGAGCACGCGCAGCGTCCGCGCGCGGTCGGCCGCCGAGATCCCGGTGGTCACGCCCGTCGCGGCGTCCACCGTGACCGTGTACGCGGTGCGGCGCGGGTCCTGGCTGTGCGGGACCATGAGCGGCAGGTCGAGCGCGTCGGCTCGCGCGGCAGGCATCGGCGCGCACAGGTAGCCCGACGAGTGCCGGATGGTCCAGGCGACCCATTCGGGCGTCGCCGACTGCGCCGCGAGGATCACGTCCGCCTCGTTCTCGCGGTCGGGCGAGTCCGCGACGAGCACCGGACGGCCGTCGCGCAGCGCCTGGAGCGCCTGCTCGACCGTCCCCGTCACGACCTCCTCGGTGGCGGTCACCGGGCCACCGCCGTCAGGAGCCGCTCCGCGTACTTGGCGAGCACGTCCACCTCCAGGTTCACGGGCGAGCCGACGACGAGACCGCCGAGCGTGGTGTGCTCGAGCGTCGTCGGGATCAACGAGACGCCGAACGACTCGTCACCCACGTGCGTCACGGTCAGCGAGACACCGGAGACCGCGATCGAGCCCTTCTCCGCGACGTACCGCGCGAGCGGAGGCGGCACGGCGATCTCGACCTCGTCCCACCGCTCCCCCGGGTCGCGGCGCAGGATCGCGCCGACGCCGTCCACGTGCCCCTGCACGACGTGCCCGCCGTACCGGCCCCCCACGGCCAGCGCGCGCTCGAGGTTGACCCGCGCGCCCGGGACGAGCCCGCCCAGCGCGGTGCGACGCAGCGACTCGGGCATGACGTCGGCGGCGAACGTCCCGTCGCCGGGCAGCTCGCTCACCGTCAGGCACACGCCGTCGACGGCGATCGAGTCGCCCAGGTGCGCGTCGGACGTGACGAGCGCACCGTGCACGCGCAGCCGCGCGTCGGACCCTCGGTCCTCGATCGCGACGACGGTGCCGAGCTCCTCGACGATCCCGGTGAACATTCAGACCTCCCGGACGGGTGTGGCGACGACGAGCACGTCCGGCCCGAGCGGCAGCACGCTGACCGGCTCGAGCCGCACGGCTGCGGAGATGGACGTGATGCCGAGGTCGGCGATCGCCGCGGGACCGGCACCGAGCAGGACGGGCGCGACGTAGGCGTGCACCTCGTCGACGAGACCCGCGCGCAGGAACGCTGCGGCGAGCGTCGGGCCGCCCTCGACGAGCACACGGTGCACGGGCGCACCGTCGAGCGAGGCCAGCACGCGCAGGACCTCGGCGGGGTCGTGCGTCCGCACCTGGACGAGCTCGCCGCCGGGGCCACGCAGGCGCGCGCCGGACGCGAGCTCGCGGTAGCCGACGACGACGCGTCGCGGCTGCGTGCCGGCGAGAGTCCCGTCCGCGGTACGGGCCGTCAGCGACGGGTCGTCGCGCAGCGCGGTACCCGTGCCGACGACGATCGCATCGACCTGGGCGCGCAGCTCGTGCGCGTGCCGGCGCGCGACGGGCGACGTGATCCACCGGCTGGACCCGTCGGACGCCGCGACGCGGCCGTCGAGCGTCGTGGCGGTCTTGAGCGTCACGAACGGGCGGTCGCGCCCCACGCGCGGCAGCCAGGACCCGAGCAGCTCGCGGCCCTGCTCGGCCAGCACGTCGGTGGTGACCGACACGCCCGCCGCGCGCAGCACCTCGGCACCGCCCGCCGCCACGGGGTTGGGGTCCTGGACGGCGACGACGACGCGCGCGATCCCCGCCTCGAGCAGCGCCTGCGTGCACGGGCCGGTGCGTCCGGTGTGCGAGCAGGGCTCGAGGGTCACCACGGCGGTCGCGCCGCGGGGGTCCTCGCCGCGGTCGGCGGCGTCCGCGAGGGCCGCGACCTCGGCGTGCGGCGTCCCGGCGCCCCGGTGCCAGCCCTCGCCGATCGTCGTCGACCGACCTGTGCCCTCCGCCGGGCGCAGGAGCACGCACCCGACGCGCGGGTTCGGGTCGTGCTCCGGCCCACGCCGGGCCAGGTCGAACGCACGCACCATCGCCGCACGCTCGTCGGCTGTGCTGGTCACGTCCACCTCCCGGGCCACGACGGGCTCCGGGGGAACGCGTGGGAGGCACCACGCGACAACGACACGCACCACGGGTGCGCGCCGCCACGTACTTCCTCCCATCCGGACTTTCACCGTCGGTCCTGGAGTTCCACCAGGTCAACCGCTCGGTCGACGATCGCTCGTCTCCCGCGCGGGTCGCGGACTGTCACCGCCGGCTCGGACTTTCACCGACCCCGGAGCACGTGTACTGCGGACACGACATGCGTCGCGTCCTTCTCGGATGATGCCACATCCGGCTGGACGCCCGTCCGAAGGCCGGGCCTCACGCCCAGATCGTGGACGCCCTGCTGCGCAGCTCGGCGATCTCGGCGGCGACGTCGTCGGCGCCGTAGACCGCGGAACCCGCGACGAACACGTCAGCGCCCGCCTGCGCGATGCGCGCGATCGTCTCGCGCGACACACCGCCGTCGACCTGCAACCACGTGTCCGTGCCGGCCGCGGTGATCGCATCGCGCGTCCGGCGGACCTTCGGCAGCGTGCCCTCGATGAACGACTGACCGCCGAACCCGGGCTCGACCGTCATCACGAGCACCATGTCGAGCTCGGGCAGGAGGTCGAAGAACGGCTCGACCGGTGAGGCCGGTCGCAGCGCCACGCCGGCGCGCGCGCCGAGGCTGCGCAGCTCGCGCGCGAGACGGACGGGGGCCTGCGTCGCCTCGGCGTGGAACGTCACCGAGGCGACCCCCGCGCGGGCGAACTCGGGCGCCCACCGGTCGGCGTCCTCGATCATGAGGTGCACGTCCACCGGGACCGGCGACACCTCGACGATCCGCCTGACGACCGGGAGCCCGAGCGTGAGGTTCGGCACGAAGTGGTTGTCCATGACGTCCACGTGCACCAGGTCCGCGGTCGCGATGCGCGCGAGCTCGCGCTCGAGGTTCATGAAGTCGGCGGACAGGATGCTGGGCGCGATCTTGACGGGCACGTCGTCAGCCTATCGAGGCGCCCCGCACGGCCGCTCGGCGCACCGCCGGTGGCGTCACAGGCGTCGCAGCAGCGTCAGGTGCATCGCGTCGGTGCCGTGCACGTGCGGCCAGAGCTGCAGGTCGCGACGGTCGCCGACGAGGTCGAGCGGGCCCGCCGCGACCTCGCGCACGACCGCACGCGCATCGAGCAGCTCGACCTCAAGACCGTCCTTGGCGGCCGCGCGCACCGCGTCCGTCACGACGAGCCGCGTCTCGACCAGGTGCGGCGAGCACGTCACGTACGCGACCACCCCGCCCGGGCGCACCGTCCGCAGCGCCGAGCCCAGGAGCTCGCGCTGCAGCGCGGCCAGCCCCGTCAGGTCGGCGGGCGTGCGACGCCAGCGCGACTCGGGCCGGCGGCGCAGCGCGCCCAGGCCCGTGCACGGAGCGTCCACCATGACCCGGTCGTACGCGTCGGGCTCGGCCGCGCCGAACTCGCGGCCGTCCCCGGTGCGCACGGACTCCACCGCGCTGCCGGCCACGGCGCGCAGCGCCTGCTCGACGAGGCGCGCCCGGTGCGGTGCCACCTCGTTGGCCACGAGGCGTGCACCTCGGCCCGCCGCCAGCGCGGCCAGCAGCGACGCCTTGCCCCCGGGGCCGGCGCACAGGTCGAGCCAACGCTCGTCGGGGCCGTCGAGCGGGGCCGCCGCGAGGGCGAGCGCGACGAGCTGGCTGCCCTCGTCCTGCACGCCCGCTCGGCCCGTGCGCACGGCCTCGACGGCTGCCGGGTCACCGCTCCCGGGCACGACCGCGTACGGCGAGACCGCGCCCGGCCTCGCGCCCTCGCCGATCTGCTCGACGAGCTCCGCGGGGTCCACGAGCCCGGGCCGCGCGACGAGGGCGACCCGCGGCGCCGTGTTGTCCGCCGCCAGGAGCGCCGTGACGTCGTCGGCCGATCGGCCGTCGCCCACCAGCGCCTCGCGCAGCGCGCGCACGATCCATGCGGGATGGCTCTCGGTCACCGCGAGCCGCGCGACCGGGTCCTGACCGTCGGGGTCGGCCGCGTCGCCGATGAGCTCGAGCCAGCGCGCGGGCTCCTCGCGCGAGACCGCGCGCAGCACCGCGTTGACGAACTGGGACGCGCCCGTCCCGACGCGCGACCGCGCGAGACCGACCGTCTGGGACACCGCGGCGTGCGCGGGCACGCGCATGCCGAGCAGCTGGTGCGTGCCCAGGCGCAGCAGGTCGAGGACCGGCGGGTCGATGCGCGCCACGTCGCGGCCCGCGGCCTGCTCGATGACCGCGTCGTACCGGCCGCGCAGGCGCAGCGTGCCGTAGGCGAGCTCGGTCGCGAACGCCGCGTCGCGGCCGTCGACGCCGCGTTCCCGCAGCAGCGGCGGGAGCACCAGGTTGGCGTAGGAGTCGCTCTCGTCCACGGCACGCAGCACGTCGTAGGCCGTGGCCCGCGCGACGTCCGCGTGCCGCGTGCGCTGCGACGGCGCCTGCGCGGACCGTTGCGTCCGGCCCTCGGCTCGCGCCGCACCGCGCTGACGACCGCGCTCGTCGCGCCGGCCCGTGTCCCGCCTGTCGTCGCTCACGCGTCCGCCCCCAGCACCAGGTCGTCGGCCAGGCGCGCGCCGCGCGCCCAGTCGGGTGCGGGCATCGCGCGCTTGCCCGGTGGCATCACGTCGCCGAGCCGCACCGCGTGACCCGCCGTCCCGACGAGCACCTGGCGCTTGTCGGCGCGCACCTGCCCGGGTGCGAGGTCGACCACGTCGGCGGCCGGGGTGACGGGCCCGAGGCCGAGCCGCGAGCCGTCGGGCAGCGTCGTCCACGCGCCGGGTGCGGGCGTGCAGCCACGGATCCGCCGGTCCACGACGTGTGCGGGCATGTGCCAGCGCACGCGCGCGTCCTCGACCTCGACCTTGGGTGCGTGGCTGACGCCGTCCGCGGGCTGCGCGACGGGCTGGAGCTGACCGTCCTCGAGCGCGTCGAGCGTGCGGACCAGCAGCGTCGCACCCGCGACCGCGAGGCGCTCCAGCAGGTCGCCCGACGTGTCGCGCGGACGGATCGTCTCGGTGAGCGTGCCGAGCACGGGCCCGGTGTCGAGCCCCTGCTCGAGCAGGAAGGTCGTCGCCCCCGTGACCTCGTCGCCGGCCATGATCGCGTGCTGCACGGGGGCCGCGCCGCGCCAGGCGGGCAGCACCGAGAAGTGCAGGTTGACCCAGCCGTGGGTCGGCACCGCCAGCAGCGTGGGAGGCACGAGGTTGCCGTAAGCGACCACGGGGGCGGCGTCGACCTCGAGCGCGCGGATCTGCGCGACGACCTCGTCGTCCCGCAGCGTCCTCGGCGTGAGGACCGGGATGCCCGCCTCGAGCGCGCGCGCCTTCACCGGGCTCGGGGTCAGCGTGCGGCCGCGGCCGGAGCGCGCGTCGGGACGCGTGAGCACGGCGACGACTTCGTGCCGGGACGCGAGGAGCGCCTCGAGGCTCGCCAGTGCGGGCGTGGGGGTACCGGCGAACAGCAGACGCATGGCATCGATCCTAAGAGCGCGGCACGGCATCCCCCGCACGCGGGTGCGGCCTCAGTCGGCCGACGGCACCAGGCCCCGCGCCACGAGCTCCGTGCGCAGCGCGTCGGCGTCCGTGAACAGCACCGCGTCGAAGCCCTCGTCCGCGGCCGCCGCGACGTTCGCTGCGGAGTCATCGACGAACAGCGTGCGCGCCGGGTCGAGGCCGAAGCGCCGCGCCG
>NZ_LFKW01000030.1:0-17345 GCF_001040865.1 Cellulomonas sp. A375-1
CACGCGCGCAGCGCCTCGACCGCCGCGGCGCGCACGGTGAGCGCGGCGTCCGCGCCGGGCCGGTCGACGACCGTGCGCCGCCCGAGCTCGGTGAGCGCAGGCTCGAGCAGGTCGGTCCACCACCGCTCGAGCTCGACGGTCCCGGCGCCGGGCGGGATCGTCACGATGTCCCGGCAGGCCGCGGCGTCGCCCGCGAGCGCGGCGTCGACGAGCGCGGTCGGGGTGACGACGGCGCGCGACGCGCCCGCGAGGGTCCCCGTCGGTCGGGCCGCGAGGCTCCCTCCGGACCCTCCCTCGGGCACCTCGACGTCCGCGACGCTCGCGAGCCGTGCCGCATCACCGGGCGCGACACCGTCGAGCGTGAGCCGCCGCATGACCAGGAGGCGCTCGACGTCGGCCGCCGAGTAGCGCCGGTGCGAGCCGGCCGACCGTTCGGACGGCCCGAGCCCGTACCGGCGGTCCCACGTCCGCAGCGTCGCGGGCGCGACGCCGAGGCGCGCGGCGACCGCCGCCACCGTGAGCGGCGCGGCGTGGTGCGCAGGGGCACCGACCCGTCGGCCACCGTCGTCGCGCTCGGGTCCGGCCGAGCCGTCGTCGGGCGACAAGGTCATGGCGCGATTCTGCCAGGCCGTCCGGCCCAGAATCGCGCCCGGCAACCCATTGCGCGTCACCCGATCGTGTCAAAACGGCACAGACGCGGACACAGAACCGCGCCGCGACCTGTTATCGAACGAGTCTTGACCGGATTGTGGCGCGGTTGTAGCGTTCCGGTCACACGCCGTGACGACGTGGCACGACGACCTTGACAGCAGCAGTGAAGCCAGGACGAACCGATCGCCCGGATCCGCAGCCGGACGATCGACGAGGAGGACGCATGGCCGAGATCTCGCGCTTGCCCGGACCCGTGATGGACCTGTGGGAGTGGCAGTTCGAAGGCGCCTGCCGCGACGCAGACCAGGACCTCTTCTTCCACCCCGAAGGTGAGCGTGGATCCGCTCGCCGACGTCGCGCCGAGGCCGCCAAGGCCGTGTGCGCCACGTGCCCCGTGCTCGACCAGTGCCGCGAGCAGTCCCTCGCGGTGCGCGAGCCCTACGGCGTCTGGGGCGGCCTGTCCGAGGACGAGCGCGCCGCGCTGCTCGCCCAGCGGGGCCGCACCGTCGTCGCCCGCACCACCGCCTGAACCCCCGTCTGACCCGCGCCGGCTGAGCGCCCGCGGCCCCGAGCTCCGGACCCACCGGGGAACGTCGAAGGCCCCCGTCCATCAGGACGGGGGCCTTCGCGTCGCCTGACCCGCGGACGGGTCAGTGCAGGATCACTTGACGACGACCGCCAGGATGTCGCGCGCCGAGAGGATCAGGTACTCCTCGCCGGAGTACTTGACCTCGGTGCCGCCGTACTTCGAGTAGATGACCTTGTCACCGACAGCGACGTCGAGCGGGACGCGGTTGCCCTTGTCGTCGATCCGACCCGGACCGATCGCGAGGACCTCGCCCTCCTGGGGCTTCTCCTTGGCGGAGTCCGGGATGACCAGACCCGAGGCCGTCGTCGTCTCCGCCTCCAGGGGCTTCACGACGATCCGGTCCTCGAGCGGCTTGATGGAGACCGACACTGCGGACCTCCCCTTCGCGTGTGTTGAGTGGTTCAGTGGGTCGCGCCCAGCCACCGTCGTCGCGGGTGCCGGAGACCTGGCGCGTTGGCACACTCATACCGAGAGTGCCAGTTCCTCACTCTAGGAACCGCTTGGCACTCGGTCAAGGCGAGTGCTAACCCCAGCGCCGACGGGCCGGGCGCACGCCTGGAAGCAGGAGTGGAAGCACACGCCGGCCCGACGCGCGGAGCGGGTCCCGCGCAACGCCCGCAGGGTGCAAGGATCGCCGACATGGATGCCGACGGCCTCAGCCGGCTGCTCACCCCCGACGGGTGGGCGCTGCTGTCCGCCCTGCCCCCGTACGACGAGCGGCTCGCGATGCCGCTGGGCGAGCGGCTGCGCGCCGAGGGCCTGCACCCCTCCCTCGTCGCGGCCGCGCTGACGCAGTCGCGCCTGCGCGGCAAGGCGCACGCCAAGCTCGGCGACTTCGCCGACGGCATGCTGTTCACCGCGGCGGGCCTCGAGCAGGCGACCCGGCTCGAGGTCGGGGCGCACCACGCGCGCCGCTACCGCGACGCGGGCCTCACGCACGTGGCGGACCTCACGTGCGGGATCGGCGCGGACGCGCTCGCGTTCGCAGGGGTCGGCCTGCGCGTGACGGCCGCCGAGCTCGACGAGATGACCGCAGCCATCGCGACGGTGAACCTGCGGCACTTCCCCGAGGTCGAGGTCCGGCACACCGACGGGCTGAGCCTGGACCTGACGGGCGTCGACGGCGTGTACGCCGACCCCGCTCGTCGCACGGGCGGCGGTTCGCGCGTGCACGACCCCGCCTCCTACTCCCCGCCGCTGGACGCTGTTCTCGCGGTCCGCGAGCGCGTCCCCGCCCTCGGCCTCAAGCTCGGCCCCGGCATCGCGCACCGCGACCTGCCGGACGACGCGCGCGCCCAGTGGGTGTCCGTCGACGGCGACGTCGTCGAGCTCGGCCTGTGGTTCGGCCCGCTCGCTCCCGAGGGTCCGGGCCGCTCGGCGCTCGTCCTGCGGGGCGGGCAGCCGCACGTGCTCGCTCCCGACGAGGTCGCGCACGCGCATGTCGGGGCGATCGGCGCGTACCTGTACGAGCCCGACGGCGCGGTCATCCGCGCGGGGCTCGTCGGCGACGTCGCGCTCGACGTGCGCGGCCGGCTCGTCGACCCCACGATCGCCTACGTGACGTCCGACGAGCTGCAGGCGACCCCGTTCGCGACGGCCTACCGCGTCCTGGACCGGATGCCGTTCGGGCTCAAGCGCCTGCGCACCTACCTGCGCGAGCGTGGCGTCGGCCGCCTGACGATCAAGAAGCGCGGCACGGCGGTCGTGCCCGAGCAGCTGCGCCGGCAGCTCGACCTGCGGGGCGACGCGACCGCGACGATCGTGCTCACGCGCGTCGCGGGGCACCAGAGCGTCCTCGTCGTGGAGCCCGTCGGTGACGAGCTCGCGGGCACGAGCGCGCCGGGAGGCTCCTGATGGCCGCGCCCGTGCACCTGCCGTTCGCGAGCAGCGAACGCTCGACGGTCGGGCTCGAGTGGGAGGTCGCCCTCGTCGACGCCGACTCGGGGGACCTGCGCCAGGCCGCGCAGGCGATCTTCGACACCGTCGGCACCGATCATCCGAACATCACCCAGGAGCTGCTGCGCAACACGGTCGAGGTCTCGTCCGGCAAGTGCCGCACCGTGGGCGAGGCGGGCGCCGACCTGCGTCGTGCGCTCGACGAGGTCGCCGCGGCGGCCGCTCCCCTGCGGATCGACCTCATGGGCGGCGGCACGCACCCGTTCGCGCACTGGGCCACGCAGAAGGTCAGCGACAAGCAGCGGTACGCGACGCTCATCGACCGCACGCAGTGGTGGGGCCGGCAGATGCTCATCTACGGCGTGCACGTGCACGTCGGCATCGAGGACCGGGCCAAGGTCCTGCCGATCTCGCGCGCGATGCTCACGGTGTTCGCGCACATCCAGTCGCTGTCCGCGTCGTCCCCGTTCTGGGGCGGCAAGGACACCGGCTACGCCTCCAACCGCGCGCTGCTGTTCCAGCAGCTGCCGACGGCCGGGCTGCCGTACCAGTTCGACGAGTGGTCCCAGCTCGAGCAGTACGTCGGGGACATGCTGCACACCGGCGTGATCGACCAGTTCAACGAGGTCCGCTGGGACGTGCGCCCCGCGCCGCGGTTCGGGACGCTCGAGATGCGCATCGCCGACGGCGCGACGAACCTGCTCGAGGTCACCGCGATCGGCGCGCTCACGCACTGCTTCGTCGAGCACTTCTCGTCGTTGATCGACGCGGGCGAGCCGCTGCCGTCGATGCCCACGTGGTTCGTGCAGGAGAACAAGTGGCGCTCGGCGCGCTACGGCATGGACGCGATCATCATCACGAACGCGGCGGGCGACGAGGAGCTCGTCACGGACTCGGTCGCGCACTGGCTGACCGTGCTCGCGCCGGTCGCCGAACGCCTGGGGTGCTCCGAGGAGCTCGAGCAGGTCCGCGTGATCCTGCGTCGCGGCGCGTCCTACCAGCGGCAGCGGGCCGTCGCGCGCCGCAACGCGGGCGAGCTCGACGCGGTCGTCGCCTCCCTCGTCGCCGAGCTGCGCGCAGGCAAGCCGCTGTAGGCCGCTGGACGCCGCTAGTACCTGCTCGCGAGCGGGGCGATCCAGCGCCAGGTGTCCAGCATCGCGTCGGCGACCAGCGCCACCTCGGCGTGCCGCGACGGCGGCGCGACGACGCCGACGACGTAGGCCCAGCCGTCCCGGTCGATGTGGGTGTCCGCGAACATCGTCCCTCCCCCGTCGAGGAGCACCGTCAGTCGCCACCCGGTCCCGGCTGCGGTCTCGACGCGCTCGACCGGACCCAGCCACGTCCAGCTCGGTGGGGTCTGCGTGCGCAGCGCGTCCGGACGACGCGCTGCCTCGAGGATCGGACGACCGTCCTGGAGGGCGCCCACGGCACCCAGCGACATGATCGTGATCACCGCTCGTCCTCGGAGCGGCACGGTGGCACTGCGTATCCCGTGGGGATCCAGGAGCCCGGCCCGGCACTGCGCCCCGGGCCGATCTGGAGTCTCGCAGCCCCTGCCCCCGACGACGACGCGCGTCGTCGGCTGCGGTCAGCTCGCTGGGCGGCGGGCCGGGACCTGGTCGTGCCAGCGCCAGCTCGTGAGCACGCGCTCCGCGGCGGCGAGGAGCGGCTCGTGGTCCGAGCCGCCGACCAGGCGGACGACGAATGCCCATCCGCCGTGGTCCACGTGCAGGTCGGTCACGGTCGTCGCGAGCGCCGTGCGCACCGTGCGGCGCCACATCGGTCCGGCTGCGGTCACGACCTGCTCCACGACGGCGGGACCGGCCCCGTCCGGCTCACCCCACGGGTCGCGGGCCGACGAGCGGGCGCGATCCTCCGCGACCGGCAGGCCGCCCGGAGCCTGCAGCGGGTCCTGCGAAAGTTGGAGCGGTCCCAGTGCCTCGATGGTGAGCGCTCCCCCACCGAGGTCGGCGGCGAGCATCCGCGCGCCTTCGACGACCGTGTCCACGTCCGGCACCAGCAGGTCGAGGCCGGGCCGCCCGTCACGCGCGCTCAGCGTCGCGCGACGAGCGGGCGACCCGCCTGTCGTCGCCCGTCGCCCTCGCGGCCCGATCGCGCTGGCGAGGCACCACACGGCGAACGCGGCGAACGGCACGGCCAGCAGCAGATCGAGACCCATGCCCTCCTGATCGTCAGGGCGGGCGCGATTCCGAGGGAACCAGGGGTCAGGACCGGGCGGCGCGGACGTACGCGACGACCGCGTTGGCGTGGCCGTGGCCCAGCCCGTGCTCGGTCTTGAGCCAGGTGACGGTCTCCAGGTGCTTCTCGTCGGCCGGGCGGGCGGCGACGAGCGTGAGCCACTCGTCGATCGGCCGCCCGTAGGTCTTCTCGATCGACGGGAAGTACGACGCCGGGCCCGTCACCTTCGGGGGCGCGCCGTCGGCCGCGTCAGCCATCGGCCAGGATCGCGTCGATCTGGCCGAGCGCGAGCGTCATGCCCTCGAGCATGCCCATCGCGACGAGCTGCTCGAGCGCCTCCAGCGTCGGGAACTGGGACGTGATCGTCATGCGCGTCCCGGTGGGGATCGCCTCGAGCGTCACGTGCCCACGCGTGACCGGCATGTCGTCGGTCGGCTCTCCCGCGTCGTCGGCGAAGCCGTCGTCGAACGCGAGCGAGTGCGGCTCGTCGGTCGCGGTCACGTGCCACCAGCCGTGCGCCTTCGTCCCGTCCGGACCGGTCATGTAGTACGACGTGCGGCCCCCGGGACGCAGGTCGTGGTCGACGAACGACGCCGGCCACTCGGGCGGCCCCCACCAGCGCTCGAGCTGGCGCGGGTCGGCCCACACCTGCCACACCCGCTCGGGCGCGGCGGCGAGCTCGCTGACGATCACGAGGCGCAGCGCCTCGGTGTCCTTGGTCGTGCTGACGACGGTCATCGGTGACTCCCTGTCTGCTCGTCCTGCGGGTCCCTCGGGTCGTCCGGTCCGGCGTCCTGCGCCAGGAGGTCGACGATGCGGTCGACGCGTCCGCGCCAGATCGACTCGTAGGCGTCGAGGAGCCGGGTCGCCGCCCGGATCGTCTCGACGTCTCCGCCGACCATCTGCTCACGTCCTCGCCGCTGCTTGTGCACGAGCGCTGCCCGCTCGAGCACGGCCACGTGCTTCTGGACCGCTGCGAAGCTCATGTCGTACCGCCGCGCGAGCGCGGAGACCGACTGCGCCTCGCGGAGCACCTGGGCGACGATGTCGCGCCGGGTGGCGTCCGCGAGAGCGCCGAACAGGCGATCGACCTCGTCCTGGTCGAGCGGCGCACGATCCATTTCTACAACCATGTGGTTGTACGTTAGACGCGTCCGGGGCCCGGCACAACCCCTGACGGGTCAGGACCGGGCAGCGACCATCGCGTCGGCGACCGCCGCGGTCCCAGAGCCGCCGTCCTGCCGGAGGCCGGCGACGACCCCCGCCTGATCGGCGTCCGACCGGTTCTGGCTCAGCTTCGCCTTGCCCTCGACCCGCTCGACCACCAGCTCGATCCCGACGATCGCGCGCAGCTGCTTGGTCACGAAGGCCTCCGGCGCGTCCGTCACGGCCCACGGCTGCGCGCGGTGGGCCTCGTGCGCGTCGGTCAGCCGCGTCAGCAGGTCGCGCAGCCAGTCCGGGTCGTCGTGCACCGTGACACGGCCCCTCAGGTGCACCGCGGAGTAGTTCCACGTGGGCACGACCCGGCCGTGCTCCGCCTTGGAGGCGTACCAGGACGGCGAGACGTACGCCTGCGGTCCCTCGACGATCGCGAGGCCCGGCATCCCCGGCTCGATCGACCGCCACTGCGGGTTCCCGCGCGCCATGTGCGCGACGAGCCGGTCGTCGTGCCACAGCACGGGCAAGAGCGTGGCGAGCGGGAAGCCGTCCGGTCCGACCGTCACGAGCTCGGCCGAGCCGACCTCCCGCACCAGCGCACGCGCGTCGTCGTCGGTGATCGCGTTGAACACGGGGACGTACATGCGGCGAGGCTAGTCGGCGCTGTCGCTATGTTTTCCGGCGTGACGATCAGGGGGCTGCTGCTCGACTTCTACGGGACGGTCGTGCACGACGACGACGAGCCGTTCGCCGCGGTGTGCTCGGACGTCGCCGCCGCGACCGGGCTCCGCCGCCACGAGGTCTCGACCGCGTGGTCGCAGGAGTACGAGCGGCTGGCCGACGAGGCGCACGGCGACGCGTTCCGCCGCCTGCGCGACCTCGCACGGGACTCGCTCGCTCGCACGCTCCCCCCGCGCGAGCACGGGCTCGACCTCGACGCGCTGCTCGACCCCCTGTACGCGCAGTGGACCGCCCCGCAGGCCTACCCCGACGCGCTCGAGCTCCTGGCCGACCCTCCCGTCCCGGTGTGCCTCGTCTCGGACGTCGACGACGACGTCCTGCTCGCCGCGCTCGCCCACCTTCGGCTCGACGTGCCACTGCGGGTCACGAGCGAGCAGTCGCGCGCCTACAAGCCCGCGGCGCCGTCGTTCGAGCACGCGCTCGGGCTCCTCGGGCTCGGCCCCGACGAGGTCGTGCACGTCGGCGACTCGCTCACGAGCGACGTCGCGGGCGCACACAGCGTGGGGATCCGCAGCGTGTGGGTGGACCGGACGGGTCGCGACGCGCCGAGTGGCGACCACGCACCGACGTGGACGGTCCGCGACCTGCGCCCTCTGCGCGACCTGGTCCGCGCTCAGACCTGACGACGCCTGTCCGCGACCCCCGACACAGCCTGGACCGACGGCGCAGCGGGGCCTCACGACTCGAGCAGGTCGACCCTCACGTCGTGCGCACGACGGGAAGGCCGGGAGCGAGCGGCGGGACCCGGTCGAGTGGGACCGGCCGCTCGACCGGGTCGGTCCGGCACACCGGCGCGGGCGGCTCCATCCCGAACGTCGGCGGCGGGTCGACGGGCTCGGGACCGGACGGCGCAGGCGGCGGCAGCACGGGCGGCTGCCGGACGCGAGGGTGCGGGACGGGCGGGTGCGGGGCGGGCCCGGGCGTCGGTACACCAGGCACGACCGGCAAGGGCGACTCACCGCCGGGTCGACCGTCGCGGGGGCCGTCGGGCGCGGCGCCGCGCGGGGACCCCGCGGCCCTCGGTGCGACCGCGCGGACACGGTCGGCGGCGTCGTCCATCGCAGCGCCGACGGTCACGAGCGCGATGGTCGCGACGCGCTCGCGCTCGGCAGCACGCGCCGCCACGATCGACGAGGTGCCGGGGCCCGCGCCCGACTCGATCAGCGCCTGACGCGCCGCGGCGGTCAGCTCGCCCGCAGGCAGGGTCTCGTATTCGGTGCGGGCACGTGCGAGGGCTCCCGCAGCGCGCGTCGCAGCCGCACCGAGCGCGTCCGCGGTGTCGGCGGCGCCGAGCACGCTCGTCGCCAGGCTCGCGACGCCGTCCCGCGCCGCCTGCGCGGACATGCCGCCGATGCCGAGGTCGCCCGCGAGCCGCTTGAGCGTCGCCCCGAGCTCCTCGAGGGCCGTGGCCACTCCCCCGAGCTGCCCCGCGTCCGCGTGCGCCTGCGCCGGCGCACCCTCGAGCGCACAGGCGAGCTCGCGGGCCGCCGGCCCGTCGGACGACTGCGCAGGACGGTTCACGCTCGTCACGACAGCCCACCCACGGACGCCGTCGCGGCGCCCGGGTACACCCGGAGCACCGGGCGCGTGTCGCGCACCGACGATCCGGACGTGCCCGCGGCGAGGCGCTGGAGCTCGGCGAAGATCGTCTCGTCGATCCCCACGAGCGCGCGCACCGAGCCGGTCAGCGCGCTCCGCGCGTCGACGGCGGCGGTCCGCGCGGCGGCGACCCGGTCCGCGAGCGTGTCGACCCCCTCGCCGTACGTCGTGGCGAACCGCTCGGCCGCGGGCAGCGTCGACCACGTCGCCGCGCTCTGGTCCGCCGCCACCGCCCGCGTCTGCGCCACGAGCTCGTCGAGCCGGTCGACCATCCGGTCGAGGGTGCGCACGTTGCGTGCCACCGTCTCCGAGTCGATCTCCACCCGCATACGTCCCCCTGCCGGATCGGTCCGGGGCGTCACGCTAGCTGCGTCAGGACGCGCATGTGCGGGCACTCCCCTCGATCTGTGGACAACCGGGGACCGGCACCCGCAGCACGCGCGGAGCACGCCGAGGGTGACTAGGCATCGTCCTGATCGCTCACCGTGCGCGGCGGGTCGAGTCGCACGAGCGTCGCACCGAGGGCCGCGGCCTCGGTGGGGTCGTGGGTCACCACGAGCGCGGTGCGCCCGGCCAGCCGGTCGCGAGTCCAGGCCAGCACCGCGTCGCGGCTCGCGGCGTCGATCCCGACGAACGGCTCGTCGAGCACGACGAGGTCGGCTGGTGGCAGCAGCGCGCGGACGAGCGCGACCCGTCGTCGCTGCCCACCCGACAGCGTGCGCACCGGCACGTGCCACGCGGCCTCGTCGAGCCCGACCGCGCGCAGCCCGTCCTCGACCCCGGCCTCGGCGGCGCGTGGCAGGACGAGCCGCACGTTCGCCGCGGCGGACAGGTGCGCGCACAGCCGGTCCTCCTGGAACGCGGCGGCCCGCGTGCACTCGTGCAGGCCGGCCACGCGGCCCGACGAGGGCCGCACGAGCCCGAGGAGCACACGCACGGTCGTCGTCTTCCCGACGCCGTTGGGGCCCGTCAGCGCGGTCGTCGTGCCGGTGGGCAGCTCGAGCGAGACCCGGTCCAGGACCACGTTCTCGCCGTAGCGCACGGTGACGTCGTGCAGCGCGATGACGTCGTGCAGCGCCATGTCGTCGCGCGGTTCGGTCATCGGGCACCACCCGCCGGGTCGATGAGCGGCGGCGCGGGCTCGCCCGCGAGCCGTCGCCGCGCGCGTTCCAGCAGCACGAGCACCACGCGCTCGGTCAGCGCGGCCAGCACGACGACCACGACCGTCCACGCGAACAGGTCGGCCGTCGCCAGGAACAGCTTCGCCTGGTACATCTGCTCGCCGATCGTGCCCGCGGGCAGCCCGATCACCTCGGCCGCGATCCCGCTCTTCCACGCGAGCCCGACGCCGGTCCGGCAGCCCGCGACGAAGTACGGCAGCACGCCGGGCACGTCCACCGCGAGCACGCGCCGCGGCCACGGCACGGCGAAGACGCGGGTCATCTCCAGCAGTCGGCGGTCGCGGTTCCGGATCCCCTCGAGCACGTTCGTGTACATGATCGGCAGCGCCATGAGGAAGGCGACCACGGCCGCGAGCCGCGACGAGTCGGTCCAGAGCAGCAGCAGGATGATGAACGCGACCACGGGCGTCGCGCGGATCGTGGAGATCAGGGGTGCCAGCATCGCGTCGGCCCACGACGAGGCCGCCGACGACGCCGCGAGGAGCACCCCCGCCACGGCCGCGGCCGTGAAGCCCAGGACGACGCCGGCGAGCGTCCGGGCGACCGTGGCCCAGAAGGTCCCGGTCGGTACGAGCTCGACGAGCCGCACCGCCACGTCCCACGGCCCGACGAGCAGGATCGGCTGGCCGAGCGCCACAGCCCCCACCTGCCACACCACGAGCCAGCAGGCGACGGCGACGAGGAACCGCCCGCGACGGACGGGTGCCCGGGCGCCGACCACCTCGCTCGCGTCGGTCACGACGGCACCCGACCGCCCGCTAGCCCGCGTCCGCGAGGTAGAAGTCGTCGCCGGGCATCGCCCCGCCCACGGACTTCGGCTGCGCGTCGTGCAGGACCTGCAGGTACCCCTCGAGCGCGGGCCGCAGCGCGTCGCCGGTGAGGAACACGAGGTGGCTCGCCGGGATCGCCGCCTGGGCGACGGGCACGGCCTTGACGAGGCCTGCCGCGACCACGAGCTCGGCGGCCTCGGCCGGCGAGTCGTTCACGAAGGTCACGGACGCCTCGTCGTCGGCGAGGAAGTCCGCGAGCGCCTGCGGGTGCTCGTCGGCGAACGCGGTGCGCGCCACGGTGACCCCGGTGACGAGCTGCGACGCGTTGCCGAGGTCCGACCACGCCCGCGTGAGGTCCACCGCGACGCGCACGCCGGGGTTCCCGGCGATGACCGCCGTGGCGTACGGCTGCGGCAGCACTCCGACCGCGCCGGGGGTCGCCGCGAGCAGCGCCGCGACCTCGGTGGCCTCCGACTTGAACTCGACCGTCACGTCGGTGCCGGGTGTCAGCCCCGACTGGCGCAGCAGGTGCTCGAGCACGTACTGCGGGCTCGCCCCCTTGCCGGTCGAGTACACGGTCCGCCCGCGCAGGTCCGCGAGCGACTGGACGCTCGTGCCGTTCTCGAGCACCGAGAGCACGCCCAGGGTGTTGACGGTGAGCGCCTGCACCGCAGGGCCCGCGTCCGTGCGGGTCTGCTGGTAGACGACCGCGGCCAGGTTGGCGGGCAGCAGCGCGACGTCCACCTCGCCCTTGACGAGCAGCGGCACGACCTCGTCGGGCGTGCCGTACGTCGTCACCTCGTAGTCCTGCCGGCCCGTGCCCGCATCGGCGGCCTGCATGAGCCCGACGAGCCCCATCGTCGTCGGACCGGCCAGTGCGGCGATCCGCACGGTGACCCGCTCGGCCGACGCGGTCGGCGTCGGGGTGCTCGTCGCGGCGCTCGTCGTGGCCGGCGTGCCACCCCCCGCGGGCTGCGCCGTCGACGACGCGGCGCACCCGGCCGTCAGCGCCACCGCGAGCATCGCGCCGAGCAGTCTCGCGGTGAGCCTCATGACGGTCTCCTCGGTGCGGTTCAGCCGCGGAACGGCGCGTAGGTGGTGTGCAGGAGCTCGTGCGCGAGCGGTGACGCGGGCGCGCCGTAGAACTCGTCGTAGAGCCGCAGGATGTCCGGGTTCTCCTGGGACTTGCGCAGCGTCGAGAGCTGGTCGATCTCGACCAGCACCTGCTGACGGCCGGGCGTCTCGTCGGCGCACTTCGGCACCGGGTGGCCGGCGCCGCTCACGCAGCCGCCCGGGCAGGCCATGATCTCGACGAGGTCGTACCCGACGTCCTCGCCCGCGATGACCCGCTTGATGAGCGGCTCGGCGTTGCCCAGGCCCGAGATCACGGCGACCCGCACGTCCACGCCGCCGGCGCTGACGGTCGCCTCCTTGATCCCCTCGAGCCCGCGCAGCTCGTGGAAGTCCAGGTGCTCGACGAGGGGCTCGCCCGTGAGCTGCTCGACCGCCATGCGCATCGCGGCCTCGGCGACGCCGCCCGACGCGCCGAACAGCACGCCGGCGCCGGAGACGCGCGAGTAGGGCTCGTCGAACTCGCCGGGCTCCACGTCGGCCGCCTCGAGGCGCAGCATCTGCATCATCTCGAGGAACTCGGTCGTCGTGAGCACGGCGTCGACGTCCCGCACGCCGTCGGGCGCGAACTCGGGCCGCGCGGCCTCGTACTTCTTGGCGATGCACGGCACGATCGACACCACGTACAGGTCGTCGAGCGTGATCCCCGCCTGCGCGGCGAAGTGGTGCTTCACGGTCGTGCCCATCATCTGCTGCGGGCTCTTGCAGCTCGACAGGTGGTCGATGAGCTCGGGGTAGCGCCGTTCGACGAGGTTGACCCAGCCCGGGCAGCACGACGTGAACTGCGGCAGGACGCCGCCGCGGCCCACCCGGTCGAGGAACTCGGTGGTCTCCTCGAGGATCGTCAGGTCCGCCGCGAACGAGAAGTCGAACACCTTGTCGAAGCCGACCTTGCGCATCATCCCGGCGATGAACGCGCTCGCCTCGGCGGGCTCGATCCCGTACTCCGCGGCGATGACCGACCGCACGGCCGGGGCGACGAAGCCGACGACGACCTTGCTCGGGTCGTTGATCGCGGTGAACACGTCGCCGCGTTCGCGCACGTAGTCCAGCGCGCCGCACGGGCACGCGCGCACGCACTGGCCGCACGAGACGCAGTCGGTCTCCGACAGCGGCAGCCCGTTGTGCGTGCCGACGACGAGCCGGCCCTCGTGGTACTGGAACGCCAGCACGCCCGGGCCCTCGAGCTCCGCGCACGCCTTGACGCACAGACCGCACGCGATGCACTTGTTGTTGTCCCGGACGATGAACGGGTGGTCCGCGACGACGGGCTCGTACGGCCGCACGTGCAGCGGGGCCGCGAACACCACGCCGTGCGCGGTCGCCTCGTCGCGGAGCTGGCAGCAGTCCTGCTTCGCGCAGCCGCACTCCAGGCACCGCGCCGCCTCGGTGCGTGCCTGCTCCTCGGTGAGCCCGGTCTCGACCTCGGCGAAGCCCGCGAGGCGCTCGGCCACGGGCAGTGCGGGCATGGTCGCGCGCGGCACGCGCACGACCTCCTCGAACTCGTGCCGCGGCAGGTCCTCGAGCGTGCCGCGCGAGCACGAGTAGTCCTCGTGGCCGGGGCGCACGTAGCCGCGCAGGACGAAGTCCGACATCGCCGCGGCGGCGCGGCGGCCGGCCGCGACGGCCTGGATCACCGTGGCGGGACCGGTCACGCAGTCGCCGCCCGCGAAGATCTTCGCCTCGGACGACTGCATGGTGCGGCCGTCGACCTCGACGTCGCCCCACT
This sequence comes from Cellulomonas sp. A375-1, assembly GCF_001040865.1. Lineage (NCBI taxonomy): Bacteria > Bacillati > Actinomycetota > Actinomycetes > Micrococcales > Cellulomonadaceae > Cellulomonas > Cellulomonas sp. A375-1. Next base: position 13,645 of record NZ_LFKW01000030.1, read on the forward strand.
GGTTGAGCCGCACGGGCAGGTCGGCGTACGCGGCCTCCTCGGCGCCGTGCGCGGGCCGGCCGCGCACCCACGTGCTGATGTGCACCGGCATCTCGTAGTAGAGGAACGCCGTGTCCGTGCTCTGCCCGATCGCGCCGATGATCGTGTCGGCCTCGATCCCGAACTCGCTGCCCTCGACGGGCACGGGGCGACGACGCCCGGTGCGGTCGGCCTCACCGAGCTCCATCCGCAGGCACGTCAGGCGCTTGGCACCCGTCTCGTCGGCGGTGATCCGCTCGGGTGCGGTGAGGTAGAGCATCTCGACGCCCTCGGCGACGGCCTCCTCGACCTCGAACGGCTCGGCGGGCATCTCCTCGCGCGTGCGCCGGTAGACGAGCTGCACGTGCGTCGCGCCCGTGCGCAGCGCGGTGCGTGCGCAGTCGATCGCGGTGTTGCCGCCGCCGATGACGACCGTTCGGCCGAGCGGGATCTCGTCGCCCTTCGCGACGCGCTCGAGGTACTGGATGCCCAGCCACACGCCCTCGAGGTTCTCGCCGTCGATGCGCAGCGGGGTCGCGCGCCACGAGCCGATCGCGAGGTAGACCGCGTCGAAGTCGCGACGCAGGTCCTCCAGGCTCAGGTGCGTGCCGAGCGCCTTGCCGGTCACCACCTGGACGCCGAGCGCGCGGATGATGTCGATCTCGTGGCTCAGCGTGGCCTTCGGGAGCCGGTACTCGGGGATGCCGTACCGCATCATCCCGCCCGCGTGCTCCTGCTTCTCGAACACCGTGACGGCGTGCCCGGCGAGTGCGCTGTAGTACGCGGCGGACAGCCCCGACGGGCCGGCGCCGACGACGGCGATCCGCTTGCCGGTCGACGGTGCGGTGCGCGGGATCCACGGCGTCGGTCGCGCCATGTCCCAGTCGGTCGCGAAGCGCTTGACGTAGTTGATGGCCACGGGCTCGTCGACGAGGTTGCGGCGGCATGCCGACTCGCACAGGTGCGGGCACACGCGCCCGCACACCGACGGGAACGGGTTGCGGTCCTTGATGACCCGGACCGCGGCCTCGTAGTTCCCGTCCGCGACGTGCTGCAGGTAGGTCTGGACGTCGACGTTCGCGGGGCACGTCTGCACGCACGGCGCGACGCAGTCCGCGTTGTGGTCGGTCAGCAGCTGCTCGAGCCGCACCTTGCGGTACTCCTCGAGCCGGGGCGACCGCGTGGTGACGACCATCCCCGCGGACAGCGGCGTCAGGCACGCCTTGACGTCACGCGCGTCGGGGCCCACCTCGACCATGCACAGGCCGCAGCTCGCGTTCGAGCGTTCCATGCGCACGTCGTGGCACAGCGACGGGATCGAGACGCCCTCGGCCGCGAGAGCCTGCAGGATCGTCAGGCCGGCGTCGACCTCCAGCTCCACGCCGTCCACCGTGACGGTGACGCGCTCACGCTCGGACCGGTCGTGCACGCTCACGTGCGCCCTCCTCGTCGAGAGACCGGTGCGCGGGCGCCGTCGCCCCCGCACCGCGCGACGCGGGACACCACGTCGCACCCACGGCCCACGCTAGGAACGCGCGACGACGACCGCGCGTGACTTCCGACCTAACTTCGCCGCGACGACGCGGCAGGTCAGGAGCGTCAGACGAGCACCTGGGTCAGCGGCATCGAGGAGTCGACGGGGATCTCGAGCGACGACGGACGCATCCCCCGGCGCACCACGGCCGAGCCGAGCGCCGCGATCATCGCGCCGTTGTCGGTGCAGAACCGGATCGGCGGGATGCGCAGCTCGATGCCTGCTTCGGCGCACCGCGCCGCCGCCAGCTCCCGCAGCTGGGAGTTGGCGGAGAAGCCGCCGCCGACGACGAGCGTGCGCACGTCGTGCGCGCGGCACGCCGCGATGGTCTTGGCCGTCAGCACGTCGGCGACCGCCGCGGCGAACGACGCCGAGACGTCGGCCAGGGGCAGCTCCTCGCCCGCGTCCTGGCGCGCCTCGACCCACCGGGCGACCGCGGTCTTGAGCCCCGAGAACGAGAAGTCGGCCGCGTGCTTCGCCTGGTCCTTGGCGGCGGTCAGCCCGCGCGGGAAGCGGATCGCCTCGGGGTTGCCCTCGCGCGCCAGCCGGTCGATGTGCGGGCCGCCCGGGTAGGGCAGGCCGAGCAGGCGGCCGACCTTGTCGAACGCCTCGCCCGCGGCGTCGTCGAGCGTCGAGCCGAGCTCGGTCACGTGCACCGTGTCGTCGAGCAGGAGCAGGGACGAGTGCCCGCCGGAGACGACGAGCGCCATGACCCGCTCGGGGAACGGCCCGTCGACGAGCTCGTCGACCACCGCGTGACCGATCACGTGGTTGACGCCGTACAGCGGCTTGTCGAGGCCGATCGCGAGCGCCTTGGCGGCGGACGCCCCGACGGTCAGCGGCCCGACGAGCCCGGGGCCTGCGGTCACGGCGATCGCGTCGACCTCGTCGAGCGTCACCTCGGCGGTCGCCAGCGCGCGCTCGATCGTCGGGACCATGGCCTCGAGGTGGGCACGGGACGCGATCTCGGGGATGATCCCGCCGAACCGCGCGTGCTCGTCGACGGACGACGCGACGGCGTCGACGAGGAGGTCGTACCCGCGCACGAGCGCGACCCCGGTCTCGTCGCACGAGGTCTCGATCCCCAGGACCAGCGGCTCGCTGACAGGCATGGCGACCACTGTAGGTCCCCGCGCGACGGCGTCCGAACCGGGGCGCGGAGGCCGTGTGGCGAGCCTCACTCCCCTCGCGGGAAGCGCCCGAGTTACTTCACGCTTCAACTGAACTATGACGACTGACAGCGCGACGATCGACTCCCTCGACTTCCCGACGCCCGCGTACGCGGTCGCCGACGAGGTCGCCGACCTCCTGTTCCGCGAGGCGCGCACGATCGGCGCCTTCACCGACCAGCCCGTCTCCGACGACGAGCTCGCGGCGGTCTACGACCTGCTCAAGTGGGGCCCGACGGCCATGAACACCTCGCCGCGCACGCCGCCGAGGGCAACCGCGACCGCATCCTCGCCGCACCGCTGACGCTCGTCGTCGCCGCCGACCCGGCCTTCCACCGCCTCCTGCCCGTCCTCGCCCCGCACCGCGCGTCGATGGTCGACGCGCTCGAGGCCCAGCCCGAGCAGCGCGCGGGGATGGCCCGCCAGAACACGCTCATCCAGACCGGCTACCTGATCACCGCGCTGCGCGCGACGGGGCTCGACGCCGGTCCCATCGGCGGCGTGGACACCACCGGGATCGACGCCGAGTTCTTCGCCGAGTCGGGCTGGCAGTCGCAGCTCGTCGTGCTCGTGGGCCACCGGGACGGCGTCGGCACGCCCCACTCGCGCGCCGCGCGCCTGGCGTGGTCCGACGTCTCCGCGACGGTCTGACACCCCTCGCAGCAGCCTGACCGACGACGCGCACGTCCCCCTGCGGGGCGTGCGCGTCCGTCGTCTCAGCGCCCGGTGGCCACCGGACGCGTCTCGTCGTTCGACCACTGCGACCACGAGCCCGGGTACAGCGCTGCCTCCACGCCGATCGACGCGAGCGCCGCGACCTCGTGCGCGGCCGTGACCCCCGAGCCGCAGTACACCGCGACGGGCGCACCCGCGGCGGCGCCCAGCGCGCGGAACCGCTCGCGCAGCCGGTCGGCGGGCAGGAACGCGCCGTCCTCGGTGAGGTTCTCGCCCGTGGGGGCACTCACCGCGCCGGGGATGTG
>NZ_LFKW01000031.1:0-5860 GCF_001040865.1 Cellulomonas sp. A375-1
TGCGGACGCCGCCTCAGCGCGGCGTCCGCACCGTCGGTGGTGAGGCAGCCGAGCGGGCGAGCGCGATGTCCGCGTCGCGCAGCACCGCCGCGGCGTCGGCGCACCCGCGCACGCTGGCGACCATCCCGACCCGGATGCGCTCGCCGAGCTCGGCCTCCAGGGAGTCGACCACGCGTCGCACCCGCATCGGGACGGCGCCTGCGGTGTCCTCGAGCAGCAGGGCGATCTGGTCCTCCGCGATCCGCGCCGCGGTGTCCCCGGCGCGCACGGCCGCCTGCAGCCGCTCGGCCAGCTGACGGACCGTCGGCCCGTCGGTCCGGCCGGGCCCGTCGGCGCCCGGGAGCCGGACGACGACGAGCGCGCAGTCGAACTCGTGCACGCGGTGGGCCCGCACGACCGCCGCGCCGAGGCGGTCGACGAACAGCAGCCGCGTGGCCAGGCCGGTCTCGGACTCGCGGAGCGCGTCGCGCTGCTGGGAGAGCTCGGCCTGCTTGCGCTCGGTGACGTCCACGATCGTCCCGACGACGCGCGCCGGGCAGCCCGCCTCGTCGAGGACCGTCATGGCGCGGCACATCAGCCAGCGGTACTGCCCCGACGCCGCGCGCACGCGGTGCTCGAGCTCGAGCGTGGTGTCCACACCCGCCAGCGCCGCCGCGATCGCGGTCGAGACCTCGTCCCGGTCCGCGGGGTGCACACGCTCGAGCCACTCGGTGGGCGACGAGCCGACGGCCTCGTCGTCGTAGCCGAGGGTGCGCTTCCAGCGGGGCGAGTAGTAGACCGTCCCCGCCGAGACGTCCCAGTCCCACGTGCCGTCGTCGGCTGCCATCGACGCGAGCGCGTAGTGCTCCTCGCTCGCGCGCACCGCGTCGGCCAGCGCGCGCTCGCGCGCGGCCGCCTGCTCGAGCTGCACGCGCTGCTCGTGCAGGGAGGCGAGCATGCTCTGCTGGTCGAGCGCGACGGCGAGCAGAGCCGCCCAGTGGTTCGCGCGGTCGCGGGCGGTCGTGGAGCGCGTGTCGACCGCGCCCTCCAGGGCGAGCAGGCCCCAGTCGCTGCTGCCGCAGGTCACGGGGACGACGAACGTCGCCTCGGCGGTCATGCCGCCGCGCAGCATCGCCGCGGGCGGGAACTCGGCGGGCACGGTCCGTGTGCCGACGAGCCGCGCCAGGCCCCCCGAGCCGTCCCGCACGCCCACGATCTCGAGCGGGCGGTCGCGTCCGGGCGCCGTGCCCTCGGCCCACAGCGCCAGGCACGCACGGCCGCGCAGGGAGCGCGGGAGCCAGTCGAGCGTGCGTGGGTCGGCGCCGTCGCTGCGGAGCAGGTCGGTCGCGACCTCGTACTGGTGCACGAGCGTCGACTCCAGCCGGCCCGAGCGCTGCAGGAGCGCCGTCGTGCAGCCGCGCGTGAGCGCCAGGATGACCTCGGTCGTCGCCCGCTCGACCGCGGTGCGACCGGCCGCGTCGATGTCCTCGCCTCCCACGAGTGCGTCGTGCGCGCGGCGTACGACCGCGACCAGGAGCTCGAGCGCGTCCGGGTAGGGCTGAAGGCCGGTCGTGAGCTCCGTCAGCCGCGACATCGCCAGGTCGTCGGGCAGCACACCGCCGCGGGCCGCCACGAGCGGCTCGACGACGGCGCGCCACCACGCCTCCTGCGGCGTCCGTCTCTCGTGCCGCTCCCCGCCGCGCACGCCCCGCGCCTCGAGGTGCCCCTCACGGTGAGCGGTGCGTGGTCCGTGCGGTGCGGGCACCGCCACGCGACCGCCGGCGAACGCCGTGCGCACGAGGTCCAGCAGCTCGTCGCGCCAGTCGCCGCCCGAGTCCTCGATCCGGCGCAGGGGCGTGCAGCCGCACGACTCGCGGACGACCAGTGACGTCGGGGTGCGGTGCTCCCCCACCGGCACGGCCTCGCCGCGCAGCCGCGCGAGGAGCAGACGCACCGCGGCCTCGCCGACGCGGTCGAAGTGGGCGTCGACGGTGGTCAGCCGCGGCGTGAGCCGCGCACCGAAGTCGGCGTGGTCGAAGGCGACCACGGCCTGGTCCCGCGGGACCGACAGCCCCGCCTGGCGCAGCCCGGCGACGAAGCCTGAGGCGTTGCGGTCGGTCGCGACGACGACCGCGGTCGTCCGCATGCCGTCGGCGAGCATCAGCCGCGCCGCGGTCTGCCCACCGAGCTCGTTGTTGTCGCTCGCGGCGTACACCCAGCCCTCGTCGGGCGTGATGTCGTTCGCCTGCAACGTCTCGCGATAGGCGTCGAAACGTTCGCGCATGTCTCGCTGGGTGAGACAGCCGATGAACCCGATCGCACGATGTCCGTGCGCGATGAGGTGCTCGACGGAAGCCCGCACGCCGTGCGCGTTGTCGGGCAGGACCACCGGCGCGGTGCCCGTCGCGACCTCCTCGCTGACCAGCACGACGGGGATGCCCGAGCGCTCGATCGCGGCGAGTCTCTCGTGCGGCAGCGCACCCGACAGGACGATCAGTCCGTCGACCGCGTCGACCGCCACAGGCACGTCGTCAGGCGTGACGACGGGCTCCCGCTCCAGGCCGGCGCGGTACGTCTGCACGGCGATGACCCGGTGGCCGCCCGCACGGCACGCCCGAGCGACACCTGCGATCACGGCGCCGAAATAGAAGCCGCCGACCACGGGTGCGAGCACGCCGACAGTGCGTCGGGCGGGTCCGGGAAGTGGGCCCCGTCGCCCTGGTGTCGCTGCCGTCACTGGTCACCTCGTCCACGTCGTCGGAGCCGAGATGATGCGATTCGTCCGCATCGGGCGACAGACTAGGTGATCGTGGCATCTCAGGCAGCCCCCAGAGCGGGACGACGACCGACAATCTCCGACGTGGCACGTGCGGCGGGCGTCTCCACCGCCGTCGTGTCCTACGCACTGAACGACCGACGCGGCGTGTCCGTGGCGACCCGAGAACGGGTGCTGCGGGTCGCCGACGAGCTGGGGTGGCGACCCAATCCCGCCGCGCGCTCGATGCGGGCGGGGGCCCAGGCCGTCGGGCTGGCGGTGGTGGCCGGCGAGACCCTGCACGGCGCACCCGTGCTCGACGTCGTCGCTGCGTTCCAGCGTGAGCTGGTCCCGCGTGGCCTCGGCGTGGACCTGCGCGTCGTGGCGGACGTGGCCGCGGCCGCGGAGCTCTACCGGCGGTGGGGCGCGGAACGACGGTGCGAGGTCGTGGTCGTCCCCGAGGTGCGCGAGGACGACGTGCGCCTGCGCATCGCGGTCGACGCCGGGCTGCGACCCGTCGCGGTCGGCCCGACGGGCGTCGCGCCCGGCCTGGCGGCGGTCGAGGTCGACGACGAGGACGCGTACGCGCGCGTCGCCCGCTACCTCGTGAGCCTGGGGCACGAGCGGATCGCCGCGGTGGCCGACCCGCTCGACCGGATGCGGACCGCGGCGTGCGAGCGCGGTCTGCGCGCGGCACTGTCGGACGGCACCGTGACGCTCGAGATCGTGCCCACCGACGGCAGCGTCGAGGGTGCGGCCGCGGCGACCCGGCGCCTGCTGACCCAAGGGCTGCGGCCGACCGCGATCGTGCTGGCCACGGACGTCATGGCCCTGGCGGCGCTCGACGTCGCGCGCCGCACGGGCCTCGTCGTGCCCTGGGACGTCTCGGTCGTCGCGGGCGCCGACAGCGTGCTGTGCCGCCTCGCAACGCCCGCGCTCACGAGCCTGCCGTCCCTCGCAGGCGACCTCGGCGAGGCGCTCGCGCGCGCGGTCACGGGGACGCTCGACGCCGCCGACGACACGCCTCCCGTGCGGGTACCGCTGACCATCGGGGCACTCGCCGTGCGAGGGAGCACGGCGCCGCAGGCGCACTGACGGCCAGCTCACCGCCCCCTCCGTCGAGGGCGTGAGATCGCTCGTCGCGCGCGCCGACGGAACCGCTCCCGGATCCGGGCTGAGCGAGCGAATCGATTAGGGCGCTCCTCTTGGGAGCGCTTGCATGGTCCGCTGGACCCGGTCGCCGACGACTTCCCGGCGGCCCCGTCCGCACACTGTCGCGCGGGCGTGCCGTTCGATCCCTCGGAGGACCACGTGTCCCGACACGGACCCCGCGCAACAGCCCGCAGGCGTCGTGCCGCAGGCGTCGCCACCACGGTGGCACTCGCTGCGCTCCCCCTGTCCATGGCGTTCCTGGCCCCGGCCACCGCCGCCGAAGCACGCGTCGACAACCCGTACGCGGGTGCCGTCCAGTACGTGAACCCGACCTGGTCCGCTGCCGTCCTCGCCTCGGCGGCGTCGCAGTCCGACTCGACGCTCGCCGCGAAGATGCGGACCGTCGCCAAGCAGCCGACGGCCGTCTGGATGGACCGGATCAGCGCCATCACCGGCAACGCCGACGGCAACGGCCTGAAGTTCCACCTCGACAACGCGGTGCAGCAGCAGGAGGCCGCGGGCAAGCCGCTGGTCTTCAACCTGGTCATCTACGACCTGCCCGGGCGCGACTGCTACGCGCTCGCCTCGAACGGTGAGCTCCCCGCGACCGACGCCGGCCTCGCGCGCTACCAGTCCGAGTACATCGACCCGATCACCGCCCTGCTGGGCGACTCGAAGTACCAGAACCTGCGCATCGCGGCGACGATCGAGCCCGACTCGCTGCCCAACCTGGTGACCAACATCAGCCAGCCCGAGTGCTCGCAGGCGGCGCCGTACTACCGCGCGGGCGTCAAGTACGCGCTCGACAAGCTCCACGCGCTCGGCAACGTCTACAACTACATCGACATCGGCCACTCCGGCTGGCTCGGCTGGGACTCGAACGCCGGTCCGTCGGCCAAGATCTTCGCGGAGGTCGCCAAGACCACCAAGGCCGGCTTCGCGTCGATCGACGGCTTCGTCTCCGACGTCGCCAACACGACGCCCCTCGAGGAGCCGTTCCTCACGGACCCGACGAAGACGCTGGGCGGTGGCAACCCGATCCGGTCGAGCTCGTTCTACGAGTGGAACAACGACTTCGACGAGGTCGACTTCACGGCACACATGCACCGCCTGCTCGTCGCCGAGGGCTTCCCGACGACGCTCGGCATGCTCATCGACACGTCGCGCAACGGCTGGGGCGGCCCGAACCGTCCGACGGCGGTCTCGACGAGCACCGACCTCAACACGTACGTGAACCAGTCGCGCGTCGACCGTCGCGTGCACCGTGGCGCCTGGTGCAACCCGCTCGGTGCCGGCATCGGCGAGCTGCCGCAGCCGACCCCCTCGGGCTACGCCGACTCGCACCTCGACGCGTTCGTCTGGATCAAGCCCCCGGGCGAGTCGGACGGTGCCTCGACGGACATCCCGAACGACCAGGGCAAGCGGTTCGACCGTATGTGCGACCCGACGTACGTCTCGTCGAAGCTGTCGAACCAGCTCACGGGCGCCACGCCGAACGCGCCGCTCGCCGGCCAGTGGTTCGAGGACCAGTTCGTCACCCTGGTGAAGAACGCCCACCCGGCGATCGGCGGGGGCACCACCCCGACTGACACCACCGCCCCGTCGGTGCCCTCGGGCCTGACGGTCGGCTCCGTGACCAGCACGAGCGTCGCGCTGTCGTGGAGCGCGTCGACCGACAACACCGGTGGTTCGGGTGTGGCCGGCTACGACGTGTACCGCGGCACGACCCTCATCGGGTCGCCGACGTCGACGAGCTTCACCGCGACCGGGCTCAGCCCGTCCACGGCGTACTCGTTCACCGTCCGCGCCAAGGACGTCGCCGGCAACGTCTCGTCCGCGTCCACGGCCGTCACGGCCACGACGCAGTCGGGCACCGTCACCGACACGACCGCCCCGTCGGTGCCCTCGGGCCTGACGGTCGGCACGGTGACCAGCACGAGCGTCGCGCTGTCGTGGAGCGCGTCGACCGACAAC
>NZ_LFKW01000031.1:6066-21268 GCF_001040865.1 Cellulomonas sp. A375-1
ACCGGTCTCACGGTCGGCACGGTCACGACGAACAGCGTCTCGCTGACCTGGAACGCGTCGACCGACAACACCGGTGGCTCCGGCGTGTCCGGCTACGAGGTCTACCGCGGCACCACGCTGGTCGGTTCGCCGAGCGCGACGAGCTTCACCGCGAGCGGGCTCAGCCCGTCCACGGCGTACTCGTTCACCGTCCGCGCCAAGGACGTTGCCGGCAACGTCTCGGCCGCGTCGTCCGCGGTCTCGGCCACGACCCAGGCCGGGCCGACCCAGGACCCGACCGGTGGCTGCCAGGTCACCTACCAGGCCAGCAGCTGGAACAACGGCCTTTCGGCCAACCTCCGGGTGAAGAACACCGGGTCGACTGGGCTGTCGAGCTGGACGCTCAAGTTCACCTTCCCGAGCGGCCAGCAGGTCACGCAGGGCTGGAGCGCGACCTGGTCGCAGTCCGGCTCGGCGGTCACCGCGACGAACGCGCCGTGGAACGGTTCGATCGCCGCGGGCGGCGTGATCGACATCGGCTTCAACGCGTCGCACTCGGGGACCAACACGGCCCCGACCGGCTTCACGCTCAACGGCGCCACCTGCACCGTCGCGTGACACACCCGCCGCGGGCGGTCGTGCTCCGGCACGGCCGCCCGCGGCGGCGCGCCCCTTCCCCCTCCCCCACGTCTCGACGAGGAGAACCGTGTCCGCACTCCCGCACCCCCGCCGACGCACGCTGCGTGCGCGCGTCCTCGCCGGCATCGTCACGGCAGCGGCACTCGCCGCGCCGATCGCCGTCGCCGCGGCCCCCGCCCAGGCCGCCGGCGAGGACTGGCTGCACGTCCAGGGCAACAAGATCGTCGACAAGGCCGGGACCGAGGTCTGGCTCACCGGGGCCAACTGGTTCGGCTACAACGCGACCGAGCGCGTGTTCCACGGCCTGTGGTCCGTGAACCTCGAGGACGTCATGAAGTCCATGGCCGACCACGGGATCAACATCGTGCGGGTGCCGATCTCCACCCAGCTGCTGCTCGAGTGGAAGGCCGGCAAGGCCGCGCCCTCGTCGGGCGTCAACACCTACGTGAACCCCGACCTGACCGGGAAGACCACGCTGCAGGTCTTCGACCGGTTCCTCGAGCTCTCCGAGAAGTACGGCCTCAAGGTCATGCTCGACGTGCACAGCGCCGAGGCTGACAACGCCGGGCACTTCTACCCGGTGTGGTGGAAGGGCACGATCACCACGGAGGACTTCTACTCCGCGTGGGAGTGGGTCACGGCCCGCTACAAGAACAACGACACCGTCGTCGCGATGGACATCAAGAACGAGCCGCACGGCACCGCGAACTCGACGCCGCGCGCGAAGTGGGACTCGTCGACCGACGCCGACAACTTCAAGAACGTGTGCCAGGTGGCGGGACGCCGCATCCTCGCGATCAACCCCGAGGTCCTGATCCTGTGCGAGGGCATCGAGACGTACCCCAAGGAGGGCGTCTCCTGGTCGTCGACCAACGAGAAGGAGTACTACGGCACCTGGTGGGGCGGGAACCTGCGGGGCGTCAAGGACCACCCCGTCGACCTCGGCGCGAACCAGGACCAGCTCGTCTACTCGCCGCACGACTACGGACCACTCGTCTTCGAGCAGAGCTGGTTCGCCAAGCCGTTCACCAAGGCGACGCTCGAGGCGGACGTGTGGGACCCGAACTGGCTCTACATCCACAAGCAGAACATCGCACCGCTCCTCATCGGTGAGTGGGGCGGGCGCGTCGGGCAGGACGAGCGTCAGGACCGCTGGATGGCGGCTCTGCGCGACACGATGATCGAGCGCAAGATCTCGCACACGTTCTGGTCGCTCAACCCCAACTCGGGCGACACAGGCGGCCTGCTGCTCGACGACTGGAAGACGTGGGACGCGGCCAAGTACGCGATGCTCAAGCCCGCGCTGTGGCAGGACGGCGGCAAGTTCGTCAGCCTCGACCACCAGGTCCGGCTCGGCGGTGCGAGCAGCACCACCGGCAAGTCGCTCGGTGAGCTCACCGGCAACCCGCCGCCCACGCCCACCCCGACGCCGACTCCGACGCCCACCAGCACCCCCACGCCGACGCCCACCCCCACGGTGACGCCGACGCCGACCCCGACCAGCACCCCCACGCAGAACCCGGTGGGCAGCTGCACCGTCACGTACCAGGCGAGCACGTGGAGCTCGGGGATGTCGGTCAACGTGAAGGTCAAGAACACGGGCACGACGAGCCTGTCCGGCTGGACGCTCGGGTTCACCCTCCCGACCGGCCAGTCGCTCGCCCAGGGGTGGAGCGCCACGTGGACGCAGACCGGGCAGAACGTGACCGCGACGAACGTCGCGTGGAACGGCTCGCTCGCGCCGGGCTCGTCGCTCGACCTCGGCTTCAACGGGACGCACTCAGGGTCCACCGCGACCCCGACCGCGTTCACGCTGAACGGAGCGCTCTGCCAGACGGCCTGAGCGACACCTGAACGGACGCCGGTGGCGGGTGACCCGATCCCCCGCCACCGGCGTCAACCAGCTCAGCCCTCGGCCCTGCTCGCCGCGGACCCCACCCGACGAGCGTCCCACCCGACGAGCGTCCCGCCCGTAGGGCGAGCCTCACACGTGCGCCGTGAGCGCCTCACGCGTCGCGGCCAGGAAGTTGTCGACGTCCTGCTCGGTGGTGTCGAACGCGCACATGAGCCGGACCGTGCCGTGCGCCCAGTCGTAGAACTTCCACGTCCGGCGCAGCTCGTCGGCCACCGCGGGTGTCAGGTGGGCGAACACTCCGTTCGCCTGCGCGGGGTGCAGGAGCTCGACCCCCGCGCCGGTCAGCCCCTCGGCGAGACGAGCGGCCATCGCGTTCGCGTGCGCCGCGGAACGCAGCCACAGGTCGCCCTCGAACAGCGCGACCAGCTGCGCGGACAGGAACCGCATCTTCGAGGCGAGCTGCATGTCCATCTTGCGCAGGTAGGGCATCCCGGGGGCAGCGTCGGGCTGCAGCACGACGACGGCCTCGGCGAACAGCAGCCCGTTCTTGGTGCCGCCGAGCGACACGACGTCGACGCCCACGTCGGTGGTCAGCGCGCGCAGCGGCACGCCCAGCGCGGCCGCGGCGTTGGCGAGCCGTGCGCCGTCGACGTGCACCCGCAGCCCGAGGTCGTGCGCGTGGGACGCGACCGCCCGGATCTCGTCGGGCGTGTAGACCGTGCCGACCTCGGTCGACTCGGTGAGCGAGACGACGCCCGGCTGCGCGCGGTGCTCGTCGCCGAACCCCCACGCCTCGCGGTCGAGCAGCTCGGGGGTGAGCTTGCCCTCGGGTGCGGGCACGGGCAGCAGCTTGATGCCGGCCACGCGCTCCGGGGCGCCGTTCTCGTCGGTGTGGATGTGCGCGTCGCTCGTGCAGATCACCGCGCCCCAGGGCGGCAGAACGGCCTGCAGGCTCAGCACGTTGGCACCCGTGCCGTTGAAGACCGGGAACGCCTCGGCGTACTCCCCGAAGTGGCCGCGGACGACCTCCTGCAGCCGTGCGGTCCACGCATCCGCGCCGTACGAGGTCTGGTGCCCGCCGTTGGCGGCGACGAGAGCGGCCATCACCTCGGGGTGGGCGCCGGCGTAGTTGTCGGAGGCGAAGTCACGGTGCGTGGTGTCGTGCAAGGAGGTCACGGGACAAGTCTCCCCCGCGCGTGCGTGTGCTCCTGCTCGCCGCGCGGATCTCGTCGTGCTGCGGGATGATCCAGGCCGATCCCGAGGAGGCACAGTGCCGGACCCGCACGCCGATCCCGCCGACGACCGTCGCGAGACGTACACGGAGCGCATGGACCGCAACTGGGACGAGCTCCTCCAGGAGCTGCGGGTCACGCAGACCGGTGCCCAGATCCTCACGGGATTCCTGCTGACCATCCCGTTCCAGCAGCGGTTCAGGGACCTCGACGCGTACCAGCAGGACCTCTACCTCGTCCTCGTCGCGCTCGCGATCCTCGCCACGACGCTGATCGTCGCGCCGGTGGCCCTGCACCGGGTGCTGTTCCGCAAGCGGATGAAGCACGAGCTGGTCGAGGCGGGCAACGCGCTCGCGCGCTGGGGCCTGATGGTGCTGGGGCTGACGATCGTGGGCAGCGCGAGCTTCGTCTTCGACGTCGTGCTCGACCGGACCGCGGGACTGGTCGTCGGAGGCATCGCCCTGGTGGTCCTGGCCGGGTTCTGGTGGGGCCTGCCGCTCGCCCTCGAACGACGCGACCACGTGGCCGCGCAGGAGTCCGACGCCCGCGACCGGGCATGACGAAGGCCCGACCCCGCGAGGTCGGGCCTTCGTCGCCGGATCAGCCCTGGACGGCGCGCTTGAGCGTGCTGCCCGCGGTGAGCTTGACGCGGTGGCCGGCGGGGATCTCGAGCTTCTCGCCGGTCTGCGGGTTGATGCCCGTGCGCGCGGCACGCTCGGCGCGACCGACTGCGAGGAAGCCGGGGATCGTGACGGTCTCGCCTGCGGCGAGCTGCTCGACGAGGACGTCCTGGAAGGCGCGGATCACCTTGTCGGTGTCGGCGGCGGTCAGGCCCGCCTTGCCGGCGACGGCCTGGACGAGCTCGGTGCGGTTGAGGCTCACGAGAGTTCGACTCCTGTCTGGTCCTGCGGCTCCGGACTCGGCAGCCGCAGGGGTGACCCTAGCCGGGTGATGACACGCGTCCGCGCAGGTCGGCTCGTGTGGCGTGCGATCTTCGTCACGCGTGCGTGCGCTCGAGGAGCCGCTCGACGGGCCAGGTGGTGATCACCCGGTCCGCCCCGATGCCGTGCCGGACGGCCCGCACGCAGCCCGTGAGCTGCCAGTCGAGCTGGCCCGGGGCGTGCGCGTCGGTGTCGATCGCGAAGTCGCAACCGAGCTCCGCGGCGAGCGCGAGCAGGTCGTGCGGGGGGTCCAGCCGGTCGGGCCGGCAGTTGATCTCGACGGCGACGCCCCGCTCGGCGCACTCGCTGAACACCGCACGGGCGTCGAACTCGCTCTGGGCGCGCGGGCGGCCGAGCAGGCGGCGTCCTGTGCAGTGCCCGAGCACGTCGGTGCGCGGGTCGCGCACCGCGGCGAGCATGCGCCGGGTCATGGCGGCGCGGTCCATCGCGAGCTTGGAGTGCACGGACGCGACGACGACGTCGAGCTCGTCGAGCAGCTCGGGGTCCTGGTCGAGCCGGCCGTCGTCGAGGATGTCGACCTCGATGCCGGACAGCACCCGGAACGGCTCGACCGCGGCGTCGAGCGCCGCCACCTGCGTCAGCTGGGCGCGCAGGCGCGCGGCCGACAGCCCGTGCGCGACCGTGAGCCGCGGCGAGTGATCGGTGATCGCCTGGTACTCGTGACCGAGCTCCAGCGCCGCGAGGACCATCTCCTGGATCGAGGTCGCGCCGTCGCTCGCGTCGGAGTGCGCGTGCAGGTCGCCGCGCAGCGCAGCGTGCAGAGCACGAGCCTGAGCCAGGTCGTCCCCTGCGGCCTCGCCCTGCGCCGCCACCGCCGCTGCAAGGCCGTCCTCGAGCTCGACGAGGTAGGGCACGGGCCTGCCGCGCCAGACGAGCTCGACCACCCCGGCCGTGCGTGCGCCGAGAGACGGGAGCTCGGTCAGCCCCCCGGTGGTGACCAGCGTCGCGAGGCGAGCGGGTTGCTGCTGCTCGACGACCTGCGCCGCGGTGCGGAACGCCTCGCTGCGGTAGGCGCTCGCCTGCGACCGTTCGAGCAGGAACGCGATGCGCCGGAGCGCGGCGACGGCCTCGTCGCGGCGCTCGGCGTCGGACGCACGCCCGGGCGCGGCCGGGCTCACGACGCCTTGGCCTTCGCCTTCTTCGCGCGCGTGGGCGTGGGCTCGTCGTCGTCGGCCGTGGCCTTGGCCCTCGACTTGCGGGGCGCCTTGGCCGTGCCGGCTGCACCCTCGTCGGCGGGCGCGTCCCCGCGGGCCGTGCGCGCCTTCTCGACGCTGCGCTGGAGCGCGGCGAGCAGGTCGACGACCTCGCCCCCGCTCTCGGCGCCCTCCTCGCGCGCCGGCTGCGGCACCGACCGCGTGTCGCCCGACGACACCTTCGCCTCGATGAGCTCGGTGAGCGCGCCCTCGTACCGGTCCTCGAACTGCGACGGGTCGAAGTCGGCTGCGAGCGAGTCGACGAGCGACTGCGCCATCGCCAGCTCGGCGGGCTTGACGGTGACGTCGGCGTCCAGGATCGGGAAGTCCGCGGCGCGCACCTCGTCGGGCCACAGCAGGGTCTGCAGGCAGATCACCTTGCCGCGCACGCGCAGCACCGCCATGGACTCGCGCTGGCGCAGGGCGACCTTGACCACGGCCATCCGGTCTGCCTCCTCGAGCGCACCCCGCAGGAGCGCGTACGGCTTGGCGGCGGTCTTGTCGGGCTCGAGGTAGTACGTCTTGCCGAGCAGGATCGGGTCGACCTGGTCGGCGGGGACGAACTCGAGGACCTCGATCTCCCGCTCGGTGGCCAACGGGAGCCGGCTGAAGTCCTCGTCGGTCAGCACGACGAGCTCGCCGTCGGCGGTCTCGTACCCCTTGGCGATCTCGTCCATGGTCACGGGCTCGCCGTCGACGCTGCAGACCTTGCGGTAGCGGATGCGGCCGCCGTCGGCGGCGTGCACCTGGTGCAGCGTGACCTCGTGCTCACCGGTCGCGGCGTAGAGCCGCACCGGCACGTTGACGAGGCCGAACGCGACCGCGCCCTTCCAGATCGCCCGCATCGTGCGCCTCCGTGTCTCGAACCTGTCCCCAGCCTGCCAGCGCCAGGGCCCTTGTGCCCTGGCAAAACGCCCGGCGGCCCTGCCGCGACCTGCGCAGCCGTTCTCGGCAGGATGGACCCGTGCACCCGATGCTGGCCACCCCCGCGCCCTCCGGCGTGCTGCCGCGCGGCGCCGGCTGGGCGTTCGAGGTCAAGTGGGACGGCGTGCGCGCCCTGGCTGACGTGCGCGACGGGACGGTGCGGCTCTGGAGCCGGGCCGAGCGGGAGATCACCCCCGCCTACCCCGAGCTGGCCGGGCTGGCGGCGCTGGACGACGTGCTGCTCGACGGCGAGGTGGTCGCGCTCGACCAGGGCGTGCCCTCGTTCGCGGCGATCGCCGAGCGGATGCACGTGCGTGACCCGCGCCGCGCGGCCGAGCTCGCACGGTCGCGCCCCGTGACCTTCCTCGCGTTCGACGCGCTGCGGGTGGCCGGCGTCGACCTGACCGCGCGGCCGTACGACGAGCGGCGCGCGGCGCTCGACGCGCTGACGCTGCCCGAGCACGTGTCGTCCTCGCCCGTGTACGACGACGGGGAGGAGCTGTGGGCCGTGACCCGCGAGCACGGGCTCGAGGGGGTCGTCGCGAAGCGGCGTGGCTCGACCTACCGCCCGGGCGTGCGCTCGCCCGACTGGGTCAAGGTCGCGCACCGGCGCACGCGGGCCGCTCTCGTCGGCGGCTGGCGCGACGAGACGAACGGCACGGGGCGCCTGGGGGCGGTGCTCCTGGGCGCGCCGGACGCGCAGGGCGCGCTGCGCTACCTGGGTCGCGCCGGCAGCGGGCTGACGGGCGTGTCGGCCCGCGCCGTGCAGGAGGTCCTGACCTCGGTCGCGCTGCCCACGAGCCCGTTCGCCGACGAGGTCCCCGCACCGGACGCGCGCGGGACGCACTGGTGCGAGCCGACCCTCGTCGTGCAGGTCCGGTACCTGACGCGATCGCCGCAGGGCCGGTTGCGCCAGCCGGTCGTCCGCGGTGTGCGCGACGACACCACCCCCGACCCGTGGGAGGCGCCATGAGCCCCGAGAAGCAGACCGTCGACGTGGGCGGCGTGGCGGTGCGCGTCTCGCACCTGGACAAGGTGCTGTACCCGTCCACGGGCACGACGAAGGCCGAGCTCATCGACTACGTCGTACGCGTCGCGCCGGCGCTGCTGCGCCAGCTCCAGGACCGCCCGGTCACGAGGATCAGGTTCCCCGACGGCGTGGACGGCCAGCCGTTCTTCGAGAAGAACGTGCCGCGGGGCGCGCCGGCCTGGCTGCGGCACCGCGTGCTCCCGGCAGCGCCGGGCAACGACGACGAGGGCACGGAGCTCGACCTGCCGTTCCTCGACGACCTCGCGGGCCTCGTGTGGGCGACCAACGCGGGCGCGCTCGAGCTGCACACACCGCAGTGGTCGGTCTCACGGCGCGGGGTGGTGCGCGGCGCGGACCGCCTCGTCGTCGACCTCGACCCGGGGACGGGTGCGGGCCTGGCCGAGTGCGCACTGGTGGCCCACCTCGTCGCGCGACGGCTCGCGGTGGACGGTCTGCGCCAGACCGTGCCGGTGACGTCGGGCAGCAAGGGGATGCAGCTCTACGCGCCGCTGCCCCGGCGCCGTCCCGCGGTCGAGGTGCGGCAGTACGCCCGGGACCTCGCGCACGCGCTCGCCCAGGAGCACCCGCGGCTCGTGGTCGCGGTCATGCGCAAGGACGTCCGCGCCGGCAAGGTTCTGCTCGACTGGTCGCAGAACCACCCCGCGAAGACGACGATCACGCCCTACTCGCTGCGCGGACGGCACGAGCCCCGGGTCGCGGCGCCCCGGTGGTGGGAGGAGATCGGGCCGGACCTGGAGCAGCTCTCCCCCGACGACGTCGCGCGGCGCCTCGACGAACGCGGCGACCCGTTCACGGACGGTGCGGGCGATCCGGCCGCCGACTTGGCAGGATGACCTCGCGGCCCGCAGGTCAGGGGTCGTGTGATGGTCGTGTGTGAGCTCGGTCCGGGGTCCATGCATCCGCTGCCCCAGCGTTGGCGCACCGCGCGGGCGTGAGGCAGCGTGGACACCCCGGCACGGACCGGGACGGACGTCCACTGGTGACGACACGAGGAGATCGACATGGCACGCAAGGACCTGCCGAAGTACACCGTCCCATCGCTCACCGCTGAAGAAGGTGCCCAGGTCGCCGCGGTCCTCCAGGAGCGGCTCGACTCGCTCAACGACCTCGCGCTGACGCTCAAGCACATCCACTGGAACGTCGTCGGACCGCACTTCATCGCGGTGCACGAGATGATCGACCCGCAGGTCGACGCGGTGCGCGCGATGGTCGACGCCATCGCGGAGCGCATCGCGACGCTCGGCGTGGCGCCCGTGGGCACCCCGGGCGCGCTGGTGAAGAACCGCACGTGGGACGACTACAGCATCGGCCGCGCGTCCACCGACGAGCACCTCGGTGCGCTCGACGAGGTGTACATCGGCGTCATCACCGCGCACCGCAAGGCCGCCGACGACGTCGAGGACCTGGACACCGTCACGAACGACCTGCTGGTGGGCCACCTGCACGAGCTGGAGCTGTTCCACTGGTTCGTGCGCGCCCACCTGGAGTCCTCGGGCGGCGCCCTGAGCACCGCTTCCGCCAGCACGGAGAAGCAGGCTGCCCGCGCGGCCTCCGGTGCGGCACGCAAGGCGTCGGCGGCCAGGTGAGCACAGGCACGACCGGCGGCGGGCGTCGCAGCGAGGCGGAGCACGAGTCCGGGGCCATGGCGCCGGACCGGCCCTTCGTCCCCGACCCGACGCCCGACGCCCGGGAGCAGGACGACCTGCGGGCGGTCCGGCCCGGCGCGCAGCGACCCGGGTCGACCAACCCGGCGTCGCGGCTGCACCCCGCCGCCCGGCTCGAGGACGCGTTCGACCGACGCGTCGCGGCCGTGCTGCGTCGCCGCGGCTGGACGCTGCGGCTCGAGCCGTACGCGGGCTACGGCGCGCCGGGGTGGGTGCGGGTGTTCGCCCGCACCCTCCTGGCCGCGCCCGTGGTCCAAGAACGCGACCTGCCGGGTGCGGGCGCTGCGGCGCAGGCGGGGGCGAGCACCGCACCGGCCGTGCGTGGTTGGCGCTCGTTCGCGACCGCGCAGGTCGCGGGCGCGCACGTCGAGGTCCGGGTCGGCGACCGCACGCACGTGGTGACGACCGACCGCGGCGGCTACCTCGACGTGCGGCTCGAGAGCGACCTGGCGCCCGGGTGGCACGACGTCGAGCTGCGCGCGGCCGACGGCGCGTTCGCGGTCGCCCCCGTGCACGTCGTCGGGCCGGAGGTCCGCTCCGGGATCGTCAGCGACATCGACGACACCGTCGTGGTGACCCGCCTGCCGCGCATCTTCGTCGCGGCGTGGAACACGCTCGTCAGGCACGAGAACGCGCGCGAGCCCGTGCCCGGCATGGCGGGCCTGTACGCGCGGCTCATCGCCGGCCGGCCCGAGATCCCGGTGGTGTACCTCTCGACGGGCGCCTGGAACGCGGCCCCGGCGGTGGGCCGGTTCCTGCGTCGGTTCGGCTACCCGCGCGGCCCGATGCTCCTGACGGACTGGGGTCCGACGAACACCGGGTGGTTCCGCAGCGGCCGCGCGCACAAGCTCGGCCAGCTCCGTCGGCTCACCGAGGACTTCCCGCAGATCGCCTGGGTGCTCGTGGGCGACGACGGTCAGCACGACCCGCAGATCTTCGCGGCAGCCGCGGCCAACAGCCCGCAGCACGTGCGCGCCGTCCTCATCCGCCAGCTCACGTTCACGGAGCACGTGCTCGCGCACGGGCTGCCCGCTCCCGCGCAGGAGTCGGTGCGCGCCGAGCAGCGCGCCGCGCACGAGGGCATCCCCGTCCTGCAGGGCGCGGACGGCTACGCGCTGCTGCGCGCCGTGCAGGCGGCGGGCGTCACGCTCGACTGACCGGGTCGCGCGCGGGATCCGTCGTCGGGCGCGGGACCGTCAGGGGCCGGGTGCGTCAGAGCCTGTCGGGGTCGTCCCACTCGTCGTTGCTCGAGATGGGCTCGTCGTCGGCCACCAGCTCGGTCGCGGTGAGCGAGCGCGGCGCCCGGGCTGCGTCCCCGCCGGAGCGGGCGTCGGCGGCGGCGAGCAGGGCGTCGTCGGGCGTCCGCTCGGCGATGCGTTCCGCCGACGGGTCGGACACCAGGTCTCGGTCGCGCGTCATGGGTCTCGTTCTACCCTCCCGGCTCGCCGCGCGCACGCCCCCCCGTGGCAACGCACCAGGCCGACGAGCGCCCCCGCTCGCGTCGAACGCCCGGCGACAGAGACCAAAGTCACAGTGTCGGCAACGTCACAAGTGCCTCGTGATGGAGATTCTCGACGTCAACTTACGATCTCTGACGTGCCTTCAGTGGACCGGAACCTTCAGGCCGGAACCGACGTGGACGTGCTCCTCATCGGCGGCGGCGTCATGAGCGCGACGCTCGCGAGCCTCCTCAGCACGCTCGAGCCGACGTGGCGCATCGAGATCCACGAGCGCCGCGACGGGCTCGCCCAGGAGAGCTCGAACCCCTGGAACAACGCCGGCACCGGCCACGCCGCCCTGTGCGAGCTCAACTACACGCCGCAGCGGGCCGACGGCTCGGTCGACATCACCAAGGCCGTGACGATCAACGAGCAGTTCGAGCTCTCGCGCGAGCTGTGGCACCACCTCGCGGGCCAGGGCCGACTGACCGGGGGCACCGGGTTCGTCTCCCCCACGCCGCACATGACCTTCGTGCGAGGCGCCGAGGGCGTCGAGTACCTGCGCCGCCGCTACGAGGCGCTGAGCCGGCACCCGCTGTTCTCCGACCTCGAGTTCAGCACCGACCCCGAGCAGATCCGCGCCTGGGCGCCGCTGCTCGTCGAGGACCGCGACACCGACGAGCCGATCGCGGCGACGCGCGCGGCCGCCGGCACGGACGTCGACTTCGGCGCCCTCACGCACTCGATGATCCATGACGTCGTGCGTCGCGGCGCCGCGCTGCACCTCGAGTCCGAGGTCACGCGGCTGCGTCGCCGCAAGGACGGCACGTGGCGCGTGACGGTCCGCGACCGCCGCTGGAACGGCCACACGCGCTCCCGCACGCTCACCGCACGGTTCGTCTTCATCGGCGCGGGCGGCGGCGCGCTCGGCCTGCTGCAGAAGTCCGGCATCCCGGAGGCCAAGGGCTACGGCGGCTTCCCGATCAGCGGACAGTTCCTGCGCACGACGAACCCCGCCGTGGTGCGTGAGCACCACGCCAAGGTCTACGGCCGCGCCGAGATCGGTGCCCCGCCGATGTCGGTCCCGCACCTCGACACGCGCGTGGTCGACGGCGAGACCGCGCTCATGTTCGGTCCGTACGCGGGCTGGAGCATGAAGTTCCTCAAGCACGGCTCGTGGCTCGACCTCGTCAGGTCCATCCGCCCGGGCAACGTCGTGCCGATGATTGCCGTCGGCGTGCGCAACCTCGACCTGCTCAGGTACCTCATCAGCGAGGTCACGGCGTCGCGCACCGCGCGCTTGCGCACCCTGCGGCAGTTCGTGCCGACCGCGCGCGAGCGCGACTGGGAGCTGATCACCGCGGGTCAGCGCGTGCAGGTCATCAAGAAGGGCAAGGGCGGCGGGGTGCTCGAGTTCGGCACCGAGCTCGTCACGTCGGCCGACGGCTCGATCGCGGGCCTGCTCGGCGCCTCCCCGGGCGCGTCGACGGCGGTCGCCACGATGGTCGACCTGCTCGAACGGTGCTTCGTCGACCGCGTCGAGCAGTGGCGTCCTGCGCTGCGCCAGATGATGCCGAGCCTCGGCGGGGGTACGTGGGACGAGTCGTTCGAGCTCGACCGCTTGGTCGACGAGGCGTTCTCGGCCGATCATTCAGCGTGACATCTGACGAGCACAGCGCGCCCGAGGCGGTCAGCGCCCAGATGCGGCGCGCGAAGGTACAGGCCTTCACCGACCACACCACCGTCGGCGTGGTGCACAGCGACCCCGACGGGCGCGTGACGATCGCGTGCGCGTGCGGCATGCGCCTGACGAACGGCCCGACGTGGTCGCTCGACGAGCACATCCGCCTGCACCGTGCCGAGGCACGCTTTCTGGCGCTCGCGGCGGTCGCCCCTGACGGCATCCCGCGCCTGGTCTCCTGGCCGCTCTCCGCCGGCTCCGACGAGGACTGACCCCGCCGGACCCCGGGCGCGCGATCAGTCGTCCGCGGTGACCATGCGCCCGTGCTCGTCGTGCGCGTGCGCGTGACCGAGCTCGTGGGCGCGCTCGTGCGCCTCGCGCTCCGCCATGCGGGCCGCGATCCTCGCCTGTACCTCGGGGCGCCGCAGCGGCGGCACCGTCGTCGGGACGACGCGGCGCTCGGGCAGGTCCGCGAGCACGGCGCGGTCGCGGCGACCACGGCCCGCACGGCGGCCTCGAACGGCTCACGCGTCGCGGGTGACAACGTGCGCACCCCGGTCACCTTGCGTACGTACTGGACGGCGGCGGCCTCGATCTCGGCGTCGCTCGCGGGCGGCTCGAGGCCGCGCAACGTGGTGATGTTCCGGCACATGCCTCGACGCTACGCCGGTCGTCCGGCCCGGTCTGCCCCGTCGTGGGCCGGGCCGGCCTCGAGCGCCAGGAGCGCCGCCTTCGCCGCAGCACCGCCCGCGTACTGGCCGGGTGTGCCGTCCGAGCGCACGACGCGGTGGCACGGCAGCACGATCGGCACGGGGTTGAGCGCGCACGCCGTGCCGACCGCCCGCACGGCGCGCGGGCTGCCCGCCGCCGCCGCGACCTGCGCGTAGCTCGCCGTGCGGCCGTAGCCGATGTCCGTCAGGTGCTCCACGACCGCACGCCGGAACCCGCGCGCGAGGCGGAGGTCCAGCGCCAGGTCGAACCGGTGGCGTCGACCCGTGAGGTACTCGTCGACCTCGCGCGCCACCTCGTCCAGGCGGCGTGGCGCGGCCAGCACGCGCGGGCTCACGCGGACGGCGAGGTCGGCCAGCACCGCCTCGTGGTCCTGGACCTCGAACGCGATGCGGACGAGCCCGACCGGCGTCGCCGCCAGCAGCAGCGTGCCGAGCGGGCCGTCGAGCGTCCGGTACGCGACGTCCAGCAGGTCGGCGTGCTCCGCCCGCTCGGCGAGCAGGGCCCGCAGTCGGCCGAGCGTGTCGTCGTGCACGGGCGCGAAGGCCTCGGCCAGCGCGGGCTCCGTCCCGATCCCGACGCCGGTGCCGGTGCCGGTGCCCACGGTGACGCCGTTGTCGTTCCTCGTCATGACAACCCTCCCTCGTCGGCGGCCCAGCGCGCGGACGACCGCCGCAGCGCGGAGACTCCGTCGGCCGCAGCCCGCCGCGCCGCGACGGCTGTGCCGCCCATCACCTCGGCCACGTCGGCGTACGGAAGGCCGCCCAGGTGGTGCAGCGCGACGGCGTGGCGCTGCCGGTCCGGGAGCTGCGCGAGCGCACCCCAGAGGTCGAGGTCGCGCGCGCCGTCCCCGACCGCGACCTGCGGCAACTCGCCGACGGGGACCGCCCGGCGACGCGTCGCGCGCCAGGAGTCGATCGCCTTGCGGTGCGCGATCGTCACCAGCCACGCCTCGACGTTCGCGCCCTCGTCCAGTGCGGGCCACGCACGCAGCGCTGCCACGAACGTCTCCGCCCAGGCGTCGTCCGCGTCGTGCGGGCCGACGACCGCACGACAGACCCGCAGCACGGTCGCGCCGTGCTCGCGGACCACGTCGTCGAACGGTCGCTGCATCCTCACAGTGTGCAGACGCCGCACGTCGCGCAGACGTGAGGTCCACGTCCACCTTCCCCGCACGAGGTGCGCGGGTGGGGTGATCAGGCGCGCGGGGTGCCACAGTGGGGGTCATGACCAACCTGGAGACGCGCCCCACTCCCGAGCTGTGCGTCGGCCACGGCAGGAGCGGCCCGCTCCTGGAGCGCCACGAGGCGCGCGACGTGCCACTGGGCGGCATCCGGAACATGAACGTCCGGCGGACCCTGCCGCAACGCGCTCTTCCGACGGTCGGCGCGTGGTGCTTCCTCGACGAGTTCGGCCCGCAGGACGTGCAGATGCGCGTGCTCCCCCACCCCCACACGGGGCTGCAGACCGTCACCTGGCCGATCGAGGGCGAGATCCACCACCGGGACAGCGTCGGCTCGGACGTGCTCGTGCGGCCCGGTCAGCTCAACCTCATGACCGCCGGCCGGGGCGTCGCCCACTCGGAGCTCTCGATCGGTCAGAGCCCCCGGGTTCACGCCGTGCAGCTGTGGGTCGCGCTGCCCGACGGCCCCGCGACCGGGGCTCCCGCGTTCCAGCAGGTGGTCGACCTGCCGGTCTGGACCGCGCCCGGCGTCGCGGCGACGGTGATGGTCGGGCAGATCGACGGGGTCCGCTCGCCTGCGGTCGTGCACACCCCGCTCGTCGGCGCCGACGTCGCGCTCGAGGCCGGTGCAGCGGTCGACCTGCCGCTCGACGCCACGTTCGAGCACGCGG